>JAYTMW010000744.1:0-10784 GCA_043728105.1 Saprospiraceae bacterium
TCTTGTGCCTAAATTTAAAAATATGATAAAATCTTTTTTCAAAAAAATTGACCTCTCTAAATTTCGTAGAGATTTATTGAGTTTTTAGAGGTTCCCTAAATAACAATGTCAATCAAAAGATGTGTAAATGAAGGTAAAAGCTACTAATTTGTCAAAAATACTGAGGGGGTGATGAAGGTCTTACGGAAGAATAATCAAGACAATTTTTAAATGAAAATTATTAAATTCGCCCTCGAATTAAAGTTATACAGTTTGAATGGCGTTAGAAAAGGTAAATATTTATAGAATTGTACATCGGGAGAATGTGGCATACATTCTTGAAAAAGGTATGTTCCATATCAATCACCCTTTTTTCGACCCCAACAATATATTTATAGGCGATACCAATTTGACAGAACAACGACATGAGTTTCCCGTACCATTGGCAGGCTATGGCAATTTAGGGGATTATGTTCCTTTCTATTTTGGCTATCGTTCACCTATGCTATTTAATATCTCAACAGGTTATCGAAGTGTTACCAAACGACCACAATCTGATATTATTTACATCGTTTGTAAACTAAAATGTATTGACGAAAAAGGATTGACTTATATTTTTACGGACGGACACGCAAAGAACTATTTTACCACTTTTTATACAGAGGCGAGCGATTTGACAAATTTGGATTGGGAGAATATTGATGCGATGCAATGGAACAACACACCCGTTGATCCTGATAGAATGCGAAGGAAACAGGCAGAATGTTTGGTCAAATCGCAAGTACCCCCTCAGTGTATCGCAGCATTGGTTGTCTATGATGAAGTGACCAAAGAAGAAATGGAAGCATTGGTTAAATCTCTCAATTTAGAAATAAGTGTACATGTTAATCCTCACGGAAAGTTTTATTACTAACAAAAATAAGATTACTTTGGTGGTCGGAAAATAGACAAAGCATACAAATCATTATGATTAAATATCAGAAAGGCAATTTATTAGAAGCCCAAACAGAGGCATTGGTGAATACCGTAAATACCGTAGGCGTTATGGGTAAAGGGATTGCTTTGCAATTTAAAGAGCAGTATCCACACAATTTTCAAGTGTATCAAAAGGCTTGTAAAAATGGTAGTTTTACAGTAGGCACATTGCTTATTGTGAAAGAAACAACACTCAATGGTGAAAAACTTATAGTAAATTTTCCAACAAAAAAAGATTGGAAACACCCCTCAACTTATTCCTACATCGAAACTGGATTACAAGCCTTAGTTGAAGAATTGGATAAAAACGAGATTAAAAGTATCGCCATACCACCATTAGGCTGTGGCAACGGTGGCTTAGATTGGGCAAAAGTAAAACCTTTGATGGAACAATATTTAAAAGATTTAACCTTAGATATTGTCATTTATGAACCCAATGAAGCCATTAAAAAGCATCTTCAAGAGAAAGAGCAAAAAGTAAAAAATGCTAAATTGACGGATAAGCGAGCTATGCTCTTATCTGCGATGTATAGTTATGAACTTAGTATGGGCGAAAATGTCAACCTTTTTGTAGCCAATAAATTAGCCTACTTCCTTCAACGCATAGGTGAACCCATGAGATTGACTTTTGAGAAAGCACCGTATGGCCCATTTTCAACGCAAGTAGGACATTTTTTATATCAGTTCAATGGTGTTTATATCAAAGGATTAGAACAATTTGATGCCAAACCATTTGAGCCATTGATTCTTAATTACAATATTTATGAAGATCTAAATAAGTATATCAATCAAACACTCACGCCGCAACAGCATACACATTTGAAAGCCTTAAAAACATTAACAACAGGCTTTGAAAGCTTTTTAGCCTTAGAAGTTTTGGCAACCGTGGATTATATAAGACAAGAACATAAAACAAATGATAAAAATAAAATACTTGACCTAATTGGAAATTGGTCAAATCGCAAAAAGCAAGAAATAAAAGCTAAACATGTGGACTTAGCATTGGAAAGGCTTAATGCTTACGAAGAAATGTCCGTTCAAACATAAAAGCTAAATGGCGGATTCCTGATTAAAAGCTTTAAAAAACCCATGTCGAAGGATTCGCCACGGGTTATTCTTAGTTTTTAATTTAATTCTAATTGTTAAAGAGTTCAGTACTTAGCTTATTTTTATCTCAATTCCATGCCTGTCACTTGGTCGTTAGTCAAAAAGCCAAAACCAACTAATGGTTTCAGCTTTTTGACCTTACTTCAAATCCTAAAGTCATCAATCTTTATTCGGTTGTAATCATCAGGCTTGATGTCCATTATGTAATTGTGGATTGCTTGAGTGATTTGATTTAAAGCAATTGCCTTTTCATTGGCATAAACATCTCGAACATACAGTTTTCTGATTTAAGTGATAGCGACGATAATACAATTGCCTTGACCTATCTCCTTCATAAAGTCTCGGATAGAAGCACGATAACCTGCATTTTCCTTGTCTCTACGCACATCAAAGCCTTCGGGGATAGTACGAAAACAAGATTCACGCCCCATGAGTGGGCGAAACTGTTCAGCTAATTTTTTGTGTAACCCTATGCAGTCTTTCATATCGTAATTCAATAGGGAAAATCACGCTTCGGTTCTATTTTCAGAAGACAGATTAGGCTGTATTAAAACTATTTCAACAATCAAGATAAAATAAATTCGGGCTTATCCCCTACTCTATCAATCCCAAAATCACCGTTTTAAATTACTCAATTTTTTCGTTCAATTAAAGTGAAAAAGTTTAAAGAAATACGATTTTAAAGAAATACAGAAATACGATTAAACTTATTTAGTCTCTTATAATCGTTCCGCATTTCTATTCACCTTGCAATTCATGGTTAATCAAATCAAAAGCCAACATCTCATCCGTTTTTATCTTTATTTAAAGCGATTTAAGACACTTAACTTGAAAACATGTCGAAAAGTAGGTGATTTGAGAAAAAATGGCTAAAAAAGAAAATATTTCTTTTAAATCTGTATTTCTGCAAATACAGATTTAAAGATTTCTTTAAAATCGTAAACACAGATTCAAGACATACAAACCATTTCTATAAACCTATATCTATTACCCTATCCCGATTTGGAATTACTCTAATCAAGTTTCATTCTATGATCCGTTTTTATCTTTATTTAAAACGATTTAAGACACTTTGACAAAAAATCTATCTCTTTACAAGCGATTCAAAAGAAAATAGCTTAGAAAAGACTTTTATTTTTCTGTATTTCTGTAAATACAGATTAAAGTATTTCCTTAAAATCGTAAACACCGATTACTGTAAATATCCCCGTTTTATAAACCACCCACTTCCCCACCCCGATTTGGAATTACTCTAATCAAAGTTCATCCTCTTATTCATTTGTATCTTCATTTAAGGCTTTTTGAGACATTTTAGTAGATAAAAGCTGGCTTATTTGGGCAATTCAAAAGAAAATAACTTGGAAAAGGTTTGCGATTTCTGTATTTCTGTAAATACAGATTAAAGTATTTCCTTAAAATCGTAAATAAGATTTTGCGATTTTAAAGAAATCTGTATATTTGCCCTTATAAAAAAAGAAACTATTATGATTTTATCCGTTGTAAATTTAAAAGGTGGCGTAGGCAAATCAACTTTAAGTCAAAATATTGCCGTTTATTTTGCCAAAGAAGGCATAAAAGTCTGCATCATTGATACTGATTTTGAGCAACAAACATCCATGAAATGGGTGGAACAGAGAGGTGATAGACAGCCTCGCATACCCGTATTTGCTGTTTCAGAAAAGGCTCTTTCAACCAATTTGGCAGAATTAAGCAATACTTACCAACTCATTGTGATTGACGGCACGCCCGCCTTATCAACTTTGGCGAGTCGGATTTTGGTGGAAAGTAATATTGTTTTAGTGCCTATCACGCCAACGGGTTTTGATTTATGGAGTTTTGAAAAATTCTTAGAACGATATAATGATGTCAAAGCTCGAAGGAATGACGATTTTCCCGCTTATTTAGTCCTCAATCGGTATAGGAAAACAAGTTTCCACAAAGGCGCAGAAGAAGCCGTCAAAGACTTTGAAATTGGACTGTTGGAGAGTCGCTTAGGTGATAGAATGGCTTATCAAGAATGTGGCGTACAAGGCTTGGGTGTTGTGGAAGGCAAAGACAAAAAAGCGGCGGAGGAAATTATAGCTTTGTGCGAAGAGCTTTTCAAAAAGATGAAACAGTAAACCATAGTATTTATAAAGGTGATAAACTATTCATTTTAAAGCCAAAATACTGAGGGGGTAGGGTAGTGCAATTTCAATTTCAATCAACCTAATCTGTAAATACAGAAACACAGAAATCAGTATTTACGATAATCATTATTTCTTTATTAAGATAAAACAATGAATCATGAGTGATAAAAAAGATTTTTTCTCAAAGACATTTGACAAAAATAAAAAGGCAATTATAGCCGAACCATTGACTGAAAGCACGGTCAACAAAACAGTTAAAGAAATTCACGGCAATGATATAGCACGGCTAACCTTGGATATTCCACAAGAATTACACCGCCGAGTTAAAATAAAAGCAACAGAATTAGGCATCAGCATTAAGGATTATGCTATTGGTTTGTTTGAAAAAGATTTGTTGAAATAACAACCTAATTTTTCTAAATAAAACAGTAATTGCTAATTACTACATTTTATACACTTAAAAAAATACAACAACATTACTTTGTTAAGTTTTTAAATCATTTTTATTATTTCTGTATTTAGAGGCTCATAATAAATTGATAATCAATCTGTTATGAGCCTTATTACTACTAATTATACACCTTATTACTACATTTTATACACTTTAATACTTCATAATATACACTCTATTACTACACTTTATACACTTTAATACTTCATAATATACACCATCTACTACAAAATATACACTAACCCAGTGAGTTAATCCCAGTTTAGGATGCAAATCAGCTTAAATTGGGATTATTTTTTATTTCCTTCGTTCTGTTCTACTTATTTTTAATCTAATTTCAATTTTCTTGCTCAACTATCTGTTATAAGTTATTGATAATCAATTAGTTATGCTATTACTACACTTTATACACTCAAAATAATTACTACATTAGTGTGCTGTATTGTAGTATTTGTTTATTTTTGTTTCATCAAAATTATACAAGATGAAAAAGAATACAGATTTAGTGCCCGTAAAAAAAGCTGATAATGTTTTTGTGCAAGCCAATGAATTTATCAAGGCAAAATACAGAGATAATATGTCTTTTTGGGAATTATTGATTTTTGGTAAAATGTGTACCATGATTGACCCAAATGATACGGATTTTAAAGACTATAAAATATATATAAAGGATTTGATTGACTTCTCGGGTGTGGTCAAAGGCGGCATTGTGTATCAGTATGTTTTGGAAGCAACGGAGCGACTAAAACAACGTGAAATAAGCATCACCTTAACCAACGAAGAAGGTAAAGAAGAGACATTGGATACTTATATGGTTGTTGGTAGAAAGGTATTAACCCATCGAGAAGCGGAAGAGAACATGTACGTGAAACTTACTTTTCATCCCGACTTAAAACCCTTTTTGCTTCAACTTAAACGAGATTTTACAAAATTAGACATTCGTACATACAAGTTTTTACATACAAGTACGAGTATTCGGTTGTATCATATATTGAAGCAATTTTATGGTAGAAAAAAATTGCATCCACGTATCGAATTGCAAGAGCTTAAAGAAATGTTGGGCGTAGGGGATAAGTATAACCCTTACAACAATTTTAAACAACGGGTTTTAGATGATGCCCAAAAGCGGTTGGCGGAGAATACGGATGTACGGTTTGAATATGAGGAACTGAAAGAGCGTAAAAAGGTGACGGGATTAATTTTTCATATTTTTGAAAACGAGCCGACCTGGATGCAAGCAACACACGCAGAATATACAATAGAACCAAGTGAACCGCTTACTTTTTTAGAAGAGTTGTTTATGAAAGTAGAAAAGTGGGGCATTAGTAAAGAAGTTGTTAGTTTATTGATAGACTCACAGCCCGAAGAAGCCATACGCAATGGTTTAGAATATACTCTTTTTGAAGAGAAACAAGGTAGAATTAAGAGTAATATAGCGGGTTTTTTGATTAATGCCATCAAGAATCGTTATACGAGCAAGGCGTATGAAGTTGATAAAACTAAGGCCCTTAAAGTGCAAAAAAGTAAGGAGAAATCTGATTATATAGGTCAATTGAAATCTGAATTAAAGGCATTGCGGGAGCAATATCAAGAAGTTGTAAACGATAAGATTCGCCTATTAACTTCGGTAGATGATACGGTAACGCAGAACGCTATTGAAAATGTAAAGAAAAATAATTCTAATTATTTTTCAATGAAAGGTGTTTGGGCCGATGATTTAGACGTTGAAGCCTATCGAAAAGACAAAATACTGAGGGGGTTGGTCATTCAAGAAATTCAGAATCAGCATCCTACCGAATTTCAACCAATTGATGAATTGTTTTCACCACAAATAAAGGATTTAGAGAAGAAAATTAAAGAGACTTCTCTATAAATAGTACAGAAGATTTGGTATCAAGTATTTAAAGCCATAACTGAATTTAATAAAATACTATGGAACAACACAATAAAATCGTTCTTTTTCAAGAAAGACAAATTCGCAAAATTTGGCACAAGGAAGATTGGTGGTTTTCAATTATTGATGCCATTCAAGTATTGACAGATAGCCCTCAACCAAGCCGTTATTGGAATGAATTGCGTGAGAGACTGATTCAAGAGAGTGCCAATAATGAACTTTTCGCAAATACCGAAAAGTTGAAAATGCCTTCATTAGATGGTAAAATGAGAGGTACAGACGCAGCGAATACCAAAACAATGCTCCGTTTGATTATGTCAATACCTTCACCTAAGGCAGAGCCATTCAAACAATGGTTGGCGCAAGTAGGGCAGGAGCGTATCGAAGAAATTGAAAATCCCGAACTTGGGATTGAACGCATCAAGGAGATTTATAGAGCGAAAGGTTATCCCAACGAGTGGATAGATATGAGAATTCAATCCATTGAAGTTAGAAAACAACTAACAGATGAATGGAAAAAGAGAGACGTAAAAGAAGGTCAAGAATATTCTATTTTGACGGCGCAGATAGCCAAAGCAACTTTTGGGTTATCGCCAATAGAACACAAAAATCTGAAAGGATTAGATCGTCAAAATTTAAGAGACCACATGACGACGTTAGAGTTGATTTTTACGCAATTAGGAGAGGAAATGACTCGAAAATTAGCTGTTGATACAGATGCACAAGGCTTTCACGAAAATTCAGATGTAGCCAAACAAGGCGGTAGGGCAGCAGGAGACGCATTAAAAGCGGCGGAGAAAAGAACGGGCGTAAAGGTTGTTACAGCCGATAATTTTATGAATCAAATAGTTGCGGCTAAGAAAAGTTTGAAGCCTCCAAAGAAAAAAAGCGGCGTAAAGAATGATAAAATTGAAGAATAGACAGGATGATAATTATGAGTTTATAAGCAAATTAATTCTGTTGATTGGATAAAGAAGTCTATGGTATGATGCCATAGGCTTCTTTATTTTTTAGCGAATTAACAAAAATTGCTCAATTGTAGTTAGGAAAACGTTTTTTTAGACAGAGGGCTTTATGTGCTTTTAAAAAATTAGATGTTTCACCAAAGGGAAAAAAAAATAAGTGACACATAGCAGTAATATAAATGTTTAAAATACCATAAAAAAGACTAAAATAGAAATAATTAATTTGATATTTTAATTAATTTAGCTTATCTTTATACTATCAAAGAAGCAAATAATATTAATTTTTTCAACTTAATTAAATCTTATAAAAATGAACAATTCAGTAGTAGTTCCCGCAACAGTAGTAACCAATCCAATCACAGTTAATCCACGCCGTGAGGAACTGAAAGCATTGAGCAACAGCTTAAAGCAGTTAGCCGATGAAAATCAAACCTCAATCAATGCCGCTTTGGTATTCTTTTATTCAGAACAGACGGGCGTATCAGCGCAAGACTTCAAAACCCTTGACTCATGGAATACTTTGGGTTACATGGTCAAAAAAGGTGAGAAATCGTATTCTATTTGGGGGCAGTTGACAAAGAAGACCACTAATTTAGAGGAAGGACTCATTGCAGGTGTACCCGACGTAGTAACGTTTTACCCAATTGTATCTTTATTCAGCATTGACCAAGTAATCAAGAGAGAGCCACGCCAAACGGTAGCAAAGGTTGAAGCAGTTGTAGCGGTTCAAGCGTTAGCCCTTGTAAAAATCGAGGTTAAACCAACAAAGGTTACACGGAAAGGAAAGAAAGATAAAACGTTAGTAGCCCAAGCGTAACCCTTCTAAATCAATAGCCTATCCCTTTTGTAAAAAAGAAATACCCAAAATGTCCAAGTATTGATGAAATATGATGCTTTCAGCTTCATCAAGCCGAAGGCATGACTGAGGGGGTAGGTTTCATTTGTCACAATCAAACAAAATAGCAACTCATGGAAGCAAAAATATATGTTGGTACTTATGGTAAGTACAACGGGGGGAGTATAAGGGGAGAATGGTTAGACCTAACAAAATACGCCGACAAAAAGGCGTTTGTAAAAGCCTGTAAGAAGTTGCACAAAGGCGAACACGACCCCGAATACATGTATCAAGATTTTGAAGGCATTTTAACAGACATGCCGAAAACGTGGATAAGCGAAAGCCACCTATCAGAACAGGTGTTTGAGTTTATGGAGCATTACAAGGACGATGAAGAAAAAGGCGAAGCGTTTTTGAATTGGATTAGCAACGTAGGTTACACGGGAGACTTTGACTATTTGGTGAGCCAATTTGAAGAGGCATACGTAGGGAAACACGACAGCGAAAAAGATTATGCGGAGCATTTGGCGGACGAAATGGGATATTATGCAGCGATGGAAAAGGCAGGGATAAATGTAGCGTACTTTGATGAAGAAGCGTATGCGAGAGATTTATTTATGAGTGATTACCATTATTCGGGAGGGGTAGTATTTCGGAACTTGTAGAACCATGAAGCCCGCAGCCTTCAAACACTAAAAGTATTAAGTAAAATCCCCCCATTATTTAACAGTCAAAAATAAATGCAATGGAAGCACAAGCATATCAGAGTGAGCATAAGGCAAAGCGAGAAGCATTAAAAGCCCTATCAAGGGAGTTAAAGCCGTTGCGTCAGATAATGGAAACAAACTTAAACGACATTATTGTAGGACATTACAGCCACGAAATAGGGCAACATCCGAGCGACTTTAAAACGTATTTGGGATGGAAAGAAATGGGCTACCAAGTGAAGAAGGGAGAAAAAGGTTTTGCGGTATGGTCACGCCCAAAGCAACAGCGCATGAACGAGGAGTACAAAAAGGCGAACCCAAGCAAGGCGAGGAGCGCACCACCGAGCGAAGTATTAGGGCAAGATGAATTTAGCTTTTACGGCATGGCTTATTTATTCCACGTTGGGCAAATTGAAAAATCAGACTCAAAGGATTCAAAAGAAGAAGGAGCAAATGCGTAACCGAGCGACAGAAGCTAAGATATTTTTAGCAGCATTAAACTGGATAGAAATGAACGCCACGGAAAACAGTTTTAAATGTTTTGGAATGATGCAGGGTCATTTGTGGGAAAAGTTTGAGCGACAGAAACGGCATTGCTTAGAATTTTACTATCAATTGGATGTAGCGAATAGCCACATATTTGAGGAATGGCTAAATGAGGTAATCAATCAATTTAACTAAAAATACTGAGGGGGTAAAGTCTATAAAATTCGATAGGCTTTATTTCCCCTTTGTGAAAAAAAACAAGATGACGAACACACATATCATATCAGAAATAGCAATCACTTATAAACCGAATCATTACACAAAGGAAGCGTTATCGAGCGTGACCAATGCCGCCGACATATTACGGATGTTTTGGAATCCCGAGACGATAGAATATTATGAAGAATGTAAAGTTCTATATTTGGATAGAGCGAATCACATTTTGGGCGTTTATAATGTGAGCAAGGGAGGGTTAAACGGGACTGTAATGGATGTACGAATGATATTTCAAGGTGCATTAAAAGCGAATGCGCATAGTATCATCGTGAGCCACAACCACCCATCAGGCAACCGAGAGCCAAGCGAATTGGACAGGACAATCACCCGACAAATAAAGTCAGCGGGGGAGTTTTTAAGCATCAAATTACTTGACCATATAATAATGACAAAAGATAGTTATTTGTCGTTTAGGGATAATGGTTATCTTTGAGGGATTAAAAAAAGCCTATCTCGATTTATCGGGATAGGCTTTAAAAAAAAACTTAATTAAATCGTTTCAATGGAAAATGAAACGGTGCAAAGATACATTTTAAAAATTTATAAGTGGATGGCGAGAATCTCAAAGTATAGGAATGACAGGACTGATATTTCAGTTGAGTTAGCAGAAGTAATACAAAATGAGTCTTCAAAAATGACATTGCAGGACATTGAGAACAAACAGACATATTACGGTATTTCAGATGCGCAGTTATCTGATTTTCTAAATATTGATAGAGCCGTTATAAGTATGCACAAGAAAAAAGGTCTATTGCCAAGATATTACATAACAAGTATATATCTTTTGTTTAGGCATTTAGAGCGTGAGCTAAAAAAAAGAATTTGATTAAAGTGTTTGTGAGCCTGTCCAATTTGGATGGGCTTTTTTGTGTTAGGGTGTTAGGGTGTTAGGGCGTTAGGGCGTTAGGGCGTTAGGGCGTTAGGGCGTTAGGGCGTTAGGGCGTTAGGGCGTTAGGGCGTTAGGGCGTTAGGGCGTTAGG
>JAYTMW010000745.1:0-4321 GCA_043728105.1 Saprospiraceae bacterium
AGCAATGTCGTGCGTCAAGAATCAACTGTGCTGCTTGAGCGCATCGAAAAGGTTTTCAAAGTGGTGTTGGCAGAAGGTTATTTTACCGAAATTTATGACCATAACAGTGAAAAAGCGTTTCTCGGCTTCTGGAAAATGAACAAAAAAGCTCTGGTAGTTACGAAGGCTAAAGTGTCCATCGGCTTTGATTTTTCAAAAATAAAAACCCGCCGTGATGAAGCCACTCGCACACTTTTTATCGAATATTTTCCACCAGCGGAGGTGCTTGCCATTGATACGGACTACAAATTTTATGATATTGACCAAGGTTGGCTCAACAAATTTAACCACAACGAATATACGTCCATGCTTTCCGAAGCCAAACGCATCATGCAAGAGAAAGCCATGACCAGCGATTTGCCTGAAATTGCGAACCGTCAAGTAACCGTAATGATCAACCAGTTGGCTGCTTCCGTAAATTGGCAAGTGCAAATTGTGCCTAATTTGCAACCTTCGGCGAGGGTAAAATCTTTGCCTGCGGCGGATACTGAGTATGAGGATATTACTTAAAAGTGAGTTATTTTCATTTTAGTAAATGTTCAACTTTTTTATAATTCAAAAAGCCCAACGCCAACGCCAACAGAAGCGTTAATGTCATCCCCACCCCTATTTCTACGAGCCAATTTGAAGGATTTGAGTCGTTTTTTACGAAGAAATTTATCAAAAAAGCACCAACTACAAAACCTCCAATTTTAAATGACCACAACCAGTCACCCCTCAGTATCAGACGCTTTTTTGCTAAAAAAATGACGCATACCAACACAAAAAATTGCGTTACGCACGTAGAGATGGCTGCACCCAATGCTTTCATGTTTGGAATGAGCCAAAAGTTCAAGCCAATGTTGATGATGAAGGCTAAAACAAAGGCCCAATTCATGCTGCTCACATCGCCGTTTGCACCCAGCAAAGTGCTGTAAATATAAACTCCGCTTACCGCTATAAATGATAGCATCAAGAAGCCTAAAACATCACCCGAATAGGCGGTGGCTTGTTTATAAAGCAACTGCATGATGTCCACTCGATGAAACCAAACGGCTGCGGCAAGCGTTACCGAAGCCACTATGATTAATTGAAAACTGAACCGCAAAAGTGGTGTTATTGTTGCTTTTTCCTTTAAAAGCCTTGAAAACATGGGTAAAAGCAAGCCCGCAAACAGGAAACCCAACATGTTCACAGCATCCAATAAACGATAAGCGGAGGCATAAATACCCGCTTGTCTGTCTCCATCTGGCAACATTCTTTCGAGCATAACGACATCTGTGCGGGTGTAAATGGACATCAAAAAAATCGCCAATGCGTAGGGCAATGCGCCCCTCAGTATTGAAAGCCAAAACGGAATATTGAACCGAAAGGTGAAGGTTTTTACCTGTCGAAAAGTTGCCCAAAAAGCGACGCAAACGGTGATAAAAAGCGTCGTATTTTGCGCATGAATAAACCAATTTATGTTAAAAAAAGACTTAAATGGCTCCACCCAAAGCAAAACAGAACAGATTATAATCAACAAAAGGCGGTCGAGAATGGTCAAAAGACTATTAAGTCGGTATTGCCCCAACCCTGCCACATTTGTTCTCAAATATGACAACATAGACAATAAAAGCGTGTTTAAAGCCAACGAAAAAAGCATGGGATAAACCGCTTTGTCATATTTCAAAAAATAGGCACTTAGAAAAATTAAACCAAAATAAAAAAGACCTAAAAGGGCTTTCAACGCCATTATGTTTGAGAAATATTTATCCAAAAGTTGTGGATGTTGGGCTATTTCTCGACTGTTAAAGTTTTGAATCCCAAAATCATTCAAAATTTGAAATAAAATAGTGAAACTCATCAAGGAAAAATAGACCCCATAACTCGCCTCACCCACCAGATTTTGCACGTTGCGGTCAATGCCGAAGATGTAAATAGGCTTTATCAATAGGTTGATAATGACAAGAAAAACGATGTTGAGGAAAAATTCTCGATTCAAATTTTGATGATTTTGATTGATATTTTAACACGAATAATACGAATGTAAACACGAATTACTCTAATCATAAATTAGTTAAATTCGTGTTTACATTCGTCTAATTCGTGTTCTGATTTTTATTATTCCTTAACCAATTTACCCGCCATTTTTAGTTTATCCTCAAATAAAATTTCATAAAAATAGATACCCGATGGCGCATTACCATCCCAAATCAATTGGTTTTCACCACTCGTTTGTTTTACGTTTTTTTGATACATATTTTGACCTAACTGATTGAAAATCAATAACTTAACGTTACTCGAATTTTGCAATGTGTAGCTAAAATTGAAGCCCGATACTGAGGGGTTAGGCGAAACCTGTGCTTGCTCAATCGGTGTTTCGGATGTAGGCGTTGGGAAGGTGGCAATCGCTCCATCTAACCACGCTACTCTATCCTTTAGCCATGTTCGGAGGTAAGTAATCTCCTCGGCATAAGTCGCTTTTATGACGGGATTTGGCCAGACATATATGCCCAATATTTTCCACTTCTGAAAATTCCGAACTTGCCCATCTTTCAACAAATTTGTCATTGAATCAATGGGCAAAAGGAGCTTATCATTCGACAATTCTTTGCGGCGGAGTTGTTGCCAACGGTCTCGCATTTTCTTTTTAAACTCAGCATCTGTAACAATTTTGTCCCACCAAAAAGGTATAGAAAGACCATCAGTTGGGCATGTTTTATTAAAATCGTAAGCCCAACCTGATATTTTTGCCCCATCACAATAATCGGCATTGCCTAAGCCAATATTGAAATCCCAAATGGGGCCTAATTTCAATTTTGAACTCACACTATTTTTATCTTTATACAAAAAAGAACTCAACCGATAGCCATCTACGTTGCGAGATAGTTCATTGAGCAACGCAAAATCAACCACACTATTGACATCCAAATATTTGGGGTAACCATTCACGGGGTCCTTCGCATTACTCGAATTCATCACGTCCTCAAACTCATTTACGAGCGATTGGATGTACGCTTTTTGCGAAGTCGTTATGTCCTCGGCCTTCGGATAATGGTATAAATAAGGCAATTTGCTACTCGCTCCACTCACATATTTTGACGTAAAACCGAGAGGAACACCCGCCGTAATCAACCCCGTTGTCTTGTCAATTTTTAAAATATAGCCTCCTGTGAGCGCATCGCCTGAAATGGCAAGGGCGTCCGTTTTTGCAATATTGACACGATTTTTATTACGCTTTATTTTTTCCGTTAATGCGTAAACACCTTGATATGAACCGTTTACGATGACTTCGCAAAATTTTGTGCGAGGAGCCCACGCCATGAACGAGCGTCCCCATTGATACATGAGGGCATCACGCATGAGGGTTTTGTCGCTGTATGGAGCCACCAATGCCCAATCTGATTCTTTGGGCATACCCAACAATGAGGTATCAATATCAGCACCTGCGGCATCTCGTATTTCTATGCTAAAAGGTTTCTTATCCGAAAGGTCTTTTGACGTGCTGCCCCGAAGCTCAATCCCGATTCGCCCATCATAAATAGCAACGTCCGTGATAGCGTTATTTTGTCCATCCCCTTTCCAAAACACCTTCATAGTAGCGTTGATTTTGGGTTCGTCGGGAATAACGGCACCGTTGGTGCTAATAGCAATAATGGGTAGGTTAGATTGCGTCAATGTTACTTGGGCATTGGTCAAAACAGACCCAAAAAGACAAATTAATAAGCCTATTTTTTTCATGTCAATCAATTTAGTTAAGTGGTGATTTAATCTTTTTTAAAAATTGTAAATACTTAGTTATGTTACGCAGAGGTGCAGCGCACCGTAATATTTGTAATAAATATACAGAAAAGGCAGACAAATATTACGGTGCGCTGCACCTTTGGGTAACTAACTTAGCTTTCTGCTATGAGCGCATTTTGCGCCATCAAGCCAAAGGCATGACAAATATTGCGGTGCGCTGCACCTTAAAGTTTTATAAGAAAGACGTGTAATTATCAATTAATTAAAGCCTCTGTCCCAATTTTTTTACCATTTCATTTTTCCACGGCATAAAGTCACCTTGCAGAATATGTTGGCGGGCTTCACCCACGAGCCAAAGATAGAACGCTAAGTTATGCAAAGTTGCTATCTGGCAAGCCAATAATTCTTGAACATGGAACAAATGACGCAAATAGGCTTTGGTGTGAAAACGACTTGTAGGTGCCGTGCTATTTTCATCCACGGGGCTAAAATCGTTTGCCCATTTCAAATTTTTCATGTTCATGGCCCCATTTACGGTGTAAAGCAAGCCGTGACGGGCGTTGCGAGACGGCAAAAC
>JAYTMW010000746.1:0-8013 GCA_043728105.1 Saprospiraceae bacterium
GCAGGAGATAGTGATTGATTGGTATAAAGTGTTGTAACATCCGCTTCACTCAAAGCGTAATTATACACTTGCACTTCATCGAGAGAGCCATTGAAAAAACTACCGCCATCAATCGGATCATAACCAATACCCAATGGATTTACCGTACTTTTCAAAGCACCTGTAACCGCTTTTGATGCTTTTTTGACACCATCAATAAAGATTTTATCATTTGCCCCATCATGCGTCATAACCACATGTTTCCAAACACCAACGGTTAAAGTATTGCCATCACCTGAATCCATATCCGAGTTGCCTGTACCCACATTATTGGTACTGAAAACAGGTTTTCCATGTGCAGGTAAAGAGATTTTCCAACGCTCTTGCCATCCACCATAAGACAAAAGAAAAGCCTCGCCCGTAACGGGCAGTGCATTGACTTTCACCCAAAAACTAACCGTTGTATTGGCAGAATTAAGCGGCGAACTGTTAGCCGCTTTTATCGCCGAAGACGTGCCATTGAATGAGTATGCCTTTGAACCAAAACCAAATCTATCAGTAGTAGCACTCACATTTGTCAAAACACCCTGATTGCCATAAGCCGAAGAATCCAAACCCGAACCATTGAAAGAATATGAAGCAACCCTTTCGTTTGTCACGGCAGGAGCGGTACTTTGAGCCGTATAAAGGGCTGTAATTTCAGCGGCAGTCAAAGCTGTATTGAATAATGACACTTCATCGAGCGCACCGTTGAAATAATTGGTGGTGTCAATTGGGTCATAACCGATACCGAAGCCCTTTGTCGTATTGTTCAAATTACCCGTGGCAGGTTTGCTGTTTTTCAACACGCCATTGACATAAATTTTATCATTTGCGCCATCGTGTGTCATCACGAGATGCCGCCAAATACCAACGGGTAACGAGACAGAATCCGTGTCCATATCCTTGATGCCACCCACGGCATTGGTTGTGAAAACAGGCTTGCCATGTGAAGGCAAAGAGATTTTCCAACGCTCTTGCCAACCACCGTGAGAGAGTATAAAAGCCTCACCCGTAACCGGTAATTTATTGACTTTTACCCAAAAACTAATGGTCGTGTTGGCGGTATTCAGTTGTGCCGCATTGTTTGCCCGCACCGAACTTTGAATACCATCAAAAGACAAGGCTCGGTTGGATAAATTGAATCTATCCTGCGTGAGCGTTGCGCCATTTACAACGGCATGATTGCCATTGACCGATTGGTCGTTGGCATTGCCTGTAAAGGAATACTGCGCTACGGGCGTTTGTGCTTGCAGACCAAATATGGTCATAAACAAACCCATAAACGTGAGTAGTGATTGTAAATATGCTTTCATAATTGAATTTTTTTTAATGATAAATTATGGATGATGAAATGATAAATTGCGTTATTTTGAAACCTCTTGTAGCGGCGGATTCATCCGCCGGTGGGCTTTAAGTTATTGATAATCAATAAGTTACAAACAAATCCACCCTATACGATAATAGAACGCATGATGCCATCTATCATCTTGAAACCCCCGATTTCAATCGGGGGCAAGGCAGACCCACTAATACCATCTATCTTCTTTTTAAAAACATCACATCATGCACCTATACCTATATATGTGATATTTTGAAAAGAAGATAGATGTGTTCCGAGGTTGTTTGTTACCCCCCGATTGAAATCGGGGGTTTCAAGATGATAGATGTTTTTAATTTCGCCGGCGGATGAATCCGCCGCTACAAGAGGTTTTACATTTTCACAAACCGCCCTATGGCAGTCTCGTTTTCTTGTTGAAAAAAAATCATATACACACCCGATACCAAACCGCTTATATCCACATTCAAAAGAGGCCCCTCAGTTCCGAAGGCTTTCGGGATGTCGCTGTACTCCATATTTTCACGATTTTCCAAAACCACTCGCCCATTCACATCTGTTATGTACATTCTTGTTTTTGTTTTTACATAAAAAGAAGGTAGCGTCATGGTTATGGCATTCGATGCGGGGTTCGGAGCGACGATGACTACCACCTTTTTTTCTAAAAAAATATCTTTTATAGCTGTTATACTTTGTTGGTAGAGGGTTGCGGCGGTTGTGGGTGTGAGGGCATAATCATACAATTTCACTTCATCAATAATGCCTTTAAAATTGTATTCCGCATTATCAGCCAGCATTTGACCCATTAAAAAAGGCAGCGTAGTGGTTCTGATAGTACCCGTCAAAGGCTTGTAGGCTTTTAAAATACCATTGACATAAATAGCGATTAAAGCCCCGTCATACGTAGCGATGACGTGAAAAAAACTATCAATTACAAAGGGCGTGGGGGCATCGAGGTCAGAAACGCCATTGAGCGTGTTGACCGTCCAACGCAGGTTTTTTTCAGGTGTAAAAGAAAGTTTCCAACGGTTTTGCCAACTGCCATGCGACAATAAAAAGGTCTCTTTATCAGGCAATCGAGCCGCATTGAACCAACAACTTACAGAAATCGCATTTTGCACATTCAAAACCGTACTACTATTCACCCTTATATTTTGAGTCCCACCATTAAAATAACACGCTTTTTCAAGCACGCCATTTCTATCTGCCACGAAGACCGTCCCAAAGGTTTGACCATGCTGTTGATTCCCACTTGCATCATCTGCATTGCTATTAAAAGGATAATAAGCAATGAGTTTGCCTACGGTATTATTGAAATTTTTAACCAAAATGGTTGTATTTGCTTGCGCTGAAAGATTGCCATTATCCGTTGCACTCACATTAATTTGGAAGACCCCCTCAGTATTTGGGGCTGTCCAAGTCGTCGCACGAGTATTTGTTGTGGTAAATGTGCCACCATTTGCCGTCCACGAATACGTCAAAGGGTCGCCGTTTGGGTCGGTTGCGAGACAGGTTAATTGTACCGTACCATTCGTCGGTGTGTATGTTATATTTTTTTGAATAGAAGCAATATTAGGAGCTTGATTTATTTTTAAAACAACCGTTAAATCAATGGACGCTGTATCACTATTGCCTTCAATATCCGTAGCAATAAGTTGAATTTTTGACACCCCCTCAGTATTTGGGGCATAAAACGAAACCGTTTTACCTGTTCCATTAATTGAACCTTTATTTGTACTCCATTTATAAGTTATTACGCCACCGTCGGGGTCAAAAGCCGTAGCGTAAACTTTCGTAGAATCATCTACTTGAATCGTCTTTTGCGTAGCCGCCAATGCTCGTATGCGTACAGGACGTGTGTAAGGCGTAACCGTTTGGCGATAATCCACGACGGTATTATTGACCAACATTTTATTGCGGTCATACGTCACGCTACCATTTGCGGGTGTCAATGTCACCACAATGGCTTGATTGGCAGGAATGGTTAAAGTCGTTGTACCTGTTATATTTTTTGTTATAAATGTTTCTGATAAACCCTCATAAATATCAACGGCAGTTGCGCCCGCATCCAATTGAACCGTTTGATTTGTAGAATAAGGATTGTAATACAGATACGTTGGATAGGTTTTTCCATGAAAGAAATCTGTTTTCAAAAGGTCGAGTTTGAGTATTTTTTCAACGTTTGTTGCTTCAATAATTGACCCTAAATAACCTATGGACGATGTGCCATAAAGAGCCAAATTCGTTCCTGCCCAACCCCCACCAAGCGCATCACCCGTTGAAACAGGCGATAAACCTTGTAATTTTTCACGCAAAGCTTCATAACCCACCACTTGATTTGGATCATGCACATTCGACCACGCCGACGCATCTTGTAGGTTATTGGGTAAATATTTTGGATAAAACAAACGGGTAGCATTGGCTAAATTCAAAGCCCATTTACCTATTGCCCTTGCAAACCGCTTGTCATAGCGCACCATTGGCACAAGGGCCGCCGCTTGCTGCACACCATTGAGTTGAAACGCATAATCATTGCCGCCGTCATTCGCCTCACCAACCAAACCCGACACATCAAAGCCGCCCCATGTGCCGACAATCGTACCCCACCCCCTCAGTATTCCTTTGTCAAAAGACCAATTTACCATCTTTGGGATGTCGTAGGTTGTGCCTAATTCTGCATTCATTTTAGCCGCCGTATAAGTTCCATAAGGCAACTGCAATTCGTAAGAAGGGTTGGCGGTCAAACCACTCAAAAACTCCATTGCCCACTCTGCCCCTTTCAAATATTCCTTATTATTGGTTCGTTTATAAGCATTGTACAAAACCCACGCAAAAGCCCCTGCGGCTTCGGGCTCGATGACACCCGTTGCGAGTGGTTGTTGGGTTTTAAATTTCCACGCCCGATAATTCATGTTGGGTAAAGCCCAAGCGGTATCTCGTCCACCCATCGCTCGCACGGCTTCCAAAAAGCGGTCGGCAATGGTCGTGAATTGAGTATTGGCTTCACTTCCAATATTCGGATAAAGGTCATAGAGTTGATAAAAAAAGACATTGGGCATCATATCATACCACCAATCGCCGCCACTTCCCGCTCCTGCATTGTTGAGGTAAAGGTTTTCTCCATTGGCTTTATTGAAAAAATCTTGACTCATCAACAACCAATTTTGCCCGTACTGATTGCTCTTATCATTGCCCACCAAGGTTGCGCCAACAAGCGAAGGCAATACATTTATCGCTTCACTTCCCGACGGGCTACCCACGTAAGAAAAAAGTTTAATCGTCTTATTTTGAGGATAATTGACACCCGAAGCACCGATTGAAATAAGGGGTAAATACTGCCCCGTTTTCGTTACATCATAGACAAAAGAGTCATATTGCCGTGCCACTTGTTTCCAATTCCGTAGGTTATAAGGTGTCGGTTGATTGGGCATTTTTTCAATGCGTGGTATGGTCACTTGCCCCAATTGCCCATGCGCATTGTTCGGGAGTGAACAATTTATGCAGAGGAGGAATAGGGTAAAACGCATTGTGTAAGTCATAGAATTTGTTTTTTTTTAATTAACACAAAAATATTTTTTAACACATAGTATTTTTATTTAACACATAGGCACATAGGACACATAGTTTTTTTCTTCTTCTTTCTTTCTTCTTTTTCCTTTAAAACTATGTGTCCTATGTGCCTATGTGTTAAATAAAAATACTATGTGTTAATAAAAAAACTAATAATTTGCATTCTGCACCAAGCTCGGATTCAAATCCATCTCTATTTGAGGCAAAGGAAAAACCTCATGTTTGCCCACTTTAAACTCAGGTATTTTTTGCGCTGCAATGCCCCACCGCACCACATCAAAATAGCGGTGCATTTCAAAACCCAATTCCACTTGTCGTTCATGGCGCACGGCTTCTATCATCTTTATTTTATCCGTTGTTGTTATGCGGGGCAATGCCGTGGCAGGATTCGTCGCTTGCGCACGAGCCCTCGCACGAACCACTTCAAGTGAGGCACCCCCCTCAGTATTTCGACCTAATTCTGTCAAAGCCTCGGCTTCCCAAAGCAAAACTTCGGCGTATCGAATGGCGGTGTAATTGATGTCACCATCGGCTTTTTGCGTGACGGTGCTATCCGATTGAAGGTATTTACGAGGGCTGTAACGGGTCGAGGAAAAAGAGTTTTTATACGTCACGCCGAAGTAATCGTCATCGTTCATCGCCACGGTAAACTTGCGGCGTGGGTCGTCCACTTCAAAGGCTTTTACGAAGGTGTCCGTCACTTCTGCAAAACCATAACCACCCACTATTTTCTTAGAATACCACCATTGATTTAAGGAATTGCCAACGCCTAATTCAAGATTGGTATGTTGTATTTCCCAAACAGATTCTTTATTATTTTGCGTCTTTTCATTAAAATTATCTTGATAATTAGACATTAAACCATAGACATTCAAGGCTTTCACCTTCGCCACATACTCTAATGTTTTATCCCAATTTTTTTGATAGAGATAAGCCTTTGCAGCCAATGCCAAAGCTGCCCCTTTCGTTGGTCTGCCTACATCAGCCGCCAAATACTGAAGGGGTAACAAGGTTGCTGCACGGTCGCAATCGCTGATGATTTGCGCATAAATCGTTGCTTTAGGCGTGCGTGGTGCTTTGAGTTTATCGGGTGAAACAATGCTTGTAAACAATGGTACATCACCATATACTTGTGTCAACAAAAAATAATAGTACGACCTTAAAAAAAGTGCTTCTCCAATAACCCTATTTTGCAAAGTGCTGTTTGGTATCTTCTGAATCCTATCAAGCACCAAATTGCATTGCGTGATACCACTATATTGCAGCTTCCAAAAACTGTTGATTTCATCCGTGCGGGGCGTGTGCGTGAGGGCATCGAGTTCCACAAATCCGGGTCTTGAACCATCGCCGCCTACTATCGCTTCGTCACTTGCGAGTGAGCCAAAAACCCAATAGAAATTATTGTTGCCATTGCTAAAAGTCAAGGGTTTATAAGCGGCATTGACGGCTTGAATGGCATCATCCTCGGTTTGGAAAAAAGAACCCGCATCTAAAATGGCTATTGGGTCTTTATCCAAAAAACCTTTACATGCTGTTAGGAAAAGGACAGCTATGAAAAGGGTGTATTTTATTGTTGTAGCTTTCATAATCGTGAATAATAACTTTTGGAGGGTTTGAAACCCTCCAAAAGTTGTATTTTAAAAATCCAATTTTACCCCCATAATAAAAGTCCGTGGTGCAGGCACGGTTCCCCAATCAATCCCCACCGCCAAATCAGAGGAGATACCCAACCCACGTGTATCATTTGTGTTGGCTTGAATCTCAGGATCTAAGCCCGGATATGTTGTCCAAGTGAGTGCGTTTTGAGCGGTTACGTATATGCGCAAGGCTTCTACACCTTTCCATTTAATTACATTTTTAAGGTTATAACCAAGCGTAATATTTCTAATTCTAAAATAAGAACCATCTTCAATCCAACGGGTTGAGGCACGGCGATTGCCATTGCGGTCGTCGAGACTTACTTTTGGAATGGTCGTGTTGGTGTTGGTAGGTGTCCAACGTTCAAGAATTTTTGCGTAAGAATTGAAACCTCTTGTTTGGGTTTCATACGCAAAATTGCCGTTGAGAAAATAAACATCATTACCTTGAATGCCTTGTGCCATCAACGATAAATCAAAGTTTTTCCACGTCAAACTGATGTTTGCACCGTAGGTAAAATTTGGAAAAGGGTTGCCCGCATGTTCCCTATCTTTATCATCAATTTTGTTATCTCCGTTTAAATCTGCAAACTTCACATCGCCTGCACGAGTGTCTAAGGTTTGGAACGGACTCTTATCAATTTCTTCTTGCGTTTGGAAAATACCCAACATTTTATACAAATAAAAAGAGCCAATGGGATAGCCCGCCTCGGTGCGTGTCAATGGACCATCCGACAAGCCAAAGCCGCCGAGAATAGGCTCGCTTTCAGCAATAGAAATCACCTTGTTACTGATAGCTGAAATGTTTGCACCGATGTTGTAATTGAAATCCTTGATTTTATTTTTATAAATTATACCCAATTCAATACCCTTGTTTTCAACCGACCCTGCATTGACAAAAGGTGGACGTTGCGACCCACCCGCTTGTGGCACGGGCACACGCACGAGAATATCATCTGTTCTTTTTTTAAACACATCAACAATGAATGATAAGCGGTCTTTCCAAAGACTTAGGTCTAAACCCACATTCGTTTGAGTGGTTGTTTCCCAACGAACATTGCTGTTGCCTGTTTCAACAATGGTAGCTCCCGTAGCAATTTTATCGCCAAAAGAATATGCCCTTTGACCTGTTTCGACCAAAGAACTAAATGGATAATTGCCAATTTCTTGATTACCCAATTTACCCCAACTACCCCTCAGTTTTAGACTCGAAAGGAAGGTTATATTTTTCAAAAAAGACTCATTACCAATATTCCAAGCCGCTGATACAGAAGGGTATGTACCCCAACGATTCTCTGGTCCAAAACGAGACGAACCATCTCGACGCACTGATGCACTCAACACATACCGACTGTCAAAAGCATAACTCGCTTGACCAAAAAAGGACAACAAAGCCCACTCCGTAGCAATGCCCGAAGCGTTCACATTGCCCAATTCTTTTGGAATGCT
>JAYTMW010000747.1:0-12542 GCA_043728105.1 Saprospiraceae bacterium
ACCCACACCGCCCAATTTCGAGAAGTCGAAATTTTGCGACCTTCCAAATTCATAAACTGATTGGCTGGCACATTCACGGGCAAAACAAAACCGCCATGCTCTTTCAACAGCGCAGGGAAAATCAGACAGTGAAAAACGATGTTGTCTTTGCCGATGAAATGAATCAAATTGGTGTCTTTATCTTGCCAATATTTTTTCCATAAATCAGGCTCGCCTTGGTCAATGGCCCACTGTTTTGTCGCCGAGATGTAGCCAATTGGTGCATCCATCCACACGTATAATTTCTTCGTTCCCGTCGTGTCAATCTCAGGCGGAACAGGTATGCCCCAATCCAAATCACGGGTCATGGCACGGGATTGTAAGCCGCCTTCGAGCCACGATTTGCATTGACCCAAAACGTGATTTTTCCAATCATTCGGGTCGTGCGTTTTCTCGGTCGAGCCGTCTTCATTTTCAAGCACCCCCTCAGTAATCCAACGTTTTAGCCATGTTTCATATTCATTAAGCTTTAAAAACCAATGCTTTGTGGGCTTTTTAACCAAAGTTGAGCCACTTAAAGTTGACCTAACGGGTTGCTTCAAATCATTAGGGCTAAGGGTCGAACCACACTTTTCGCACTGGTCGCCGTAAGCATCGGGGTTGCTACAAATGGGGCAAACGCCCATGATGTAACGGTCGGCTAAGAAAGTTTTTTTCTCCTCGTCATAATATTGTTCGGTTTCTTTTTCCTCAAATTGACCCTTTTTATGGAGTGTTCTGAAAAAATCTTGCGATGTTTCGTAGTGCAAAGGCTCGCTTGTGCGGTGAAAAATATCAAACGAAATGCCCATGCCCGAAAACGATTTGCGGAACATCGCATCATATTTATCAATGATTTCACGAGGAGTCAAGCCCTCTTTCATCGCCCTAATCGTGATAGCTGCCCCGTGTTCGTCAGAACCACACACCCACACAACGTCCTTGCCCATGAGGCGTAAGTAGCGCACATATATGTCCGCACTGATGTAGGCACCCGCCAAGTGACCAATGTGCAACGGGCCATTAGCATACGGAAGGGCGGAAGTCACTAAATATCTTTTTTTATCGCTCATAAGTAGTTGATAATTGATAACGGATAGTTTTGTAAGTATTTTATAAAAATTGTGCTTCTGAAAATTGAAGGTGCGAAAATACGGTATTTCTTATTTAAATACTGAAGGGGTGTAAAAAAAAAGAAATCCAAGAGTCCTTATCGAAACTCTTGGATTTACAGGAAAACAGTTTTCTCGGTTTTGGCTCTTAGTAGTGGGTTAAATTGCGTTGCACTCTCTTAGATTGCTCTCCAAACTTATTGCATTAATAAAGAGGAATACTAAATCGTAAGTCATGGTCTTTCTTAATGGCGTTTTATGTTGCATTGGTCTGAATAAGAAGATAAAAGTAAGGTTAAAAAAAATAGCGTGCTTGATTTTAACATATCATTCGCTTTTTTGTATATGCAAGTATAATTTTGCTTTTTTGGGCTGTAAGTTTCGGGTTCATTAAAAGAAAAGAAAGGAAATAATTTCTGAGACTTGCTTATTAGATATTTTTTTTAGGAGAAAACGAAGAGGTAATTTTCATCCCAGCATTGTCTAACGTATCTTTTAAAATTGGGCGAAAGGGGCCCCTCAGTATTTTTGCCCTTCGACAGCTATTTTCTTACTTCAATCGTTTAGAAATAAAAAATAAAAATCAAAGCACTGAAAATCATGCTGCATCACATCAAAATTGTAAATTTGCCCTCTTTTAAGAGGAAATTTATGTTTTTTTTCAAAAAAAATCTATACGTCATATTCTGTGCGAGTCTTTTGCTTATGCAAGGCTGCGCCAATGTGGGTGCGCTGAACGGTGGCGCAAAGGATATTATTGCACCCAAAATAGTGCTTGGAAAGTCAACGCCCAACAAACCCGTCAATTTTAAAAAGCAACGCATTGTTTTGACTTTTGATGAGTGGATTAGGCTCGATGATGTCTTTTCGCAAGTCGTGGTTTCGCCGCCTTTGAACGAAACGCCTGAGGTGACGTTGCACGGAAAATCGGTTTGGTTTGACTTTCCCGAAACGGAGGTTTTACGTGAAAATGCCACTTATACCATCAATTTTGGCGTTGCTGTGAAAGATTTGCATGAAAATAACCCTGCCAAAGATTTGCGTTTCGTGTTTTCAACGGGGGCTACTATTGATTCTTTGTCGGTAACGGGCAGGGTAATTGATGCTGTCACGAGCGAGCCTTTGGAGAATATTTTGTTGATGCTTTATGATAATTTGGCGGATTCGGCGGTGAAAAAAGTGAAGCCTTTTTATTTTTCGAGAACGGATAAAAATGGTTTTGCCCGCATAGAAAATGTGAGGGCAGGTACATTTAAAGTTTTTGCTTTGAAAGATAATGATGTGAATTATTTGTTCAATCAAGAAACAGAACGCATTGGTTTTCCGCTTGAAAATTTGACTTTGACGAGTAAAAATGTCTCAACGGCCCCTCTGGATTCAGCTACTTTGACCAATGATACTTTGCGGCGCAAGGCGGATTCTCTGGCTGCCGCAAATTCTGATTTAAAAATACGTCTTTTCGACCCTATTAAACCTTTGAAATTGACGGGGCGAGAGGTTGACAAATACGGTGTGGCTAAATTGACGTTCAATCAAGAAGCCAAAAATGCCAAAATCACTTTTGATAACATCGAGCAAAATGCCTTCACGGAAGCAAGTAACGATACGCTTTTGGTTTGGAATACCGCCAAAGATGAAACGCCGTGGAGCTTGTATGTACCCAACAACGAGCGCATAGATACGGTGCGGGTGCGCCCTCGTGGGCAAGTAGATTTTATGAAAAAAGGTAAACTTTCATGGCTTAGTGAATTGAGTGACATTCCTAAACATCCGACGAAACCCATTGTTTTTTCTTTCAATTATCCGATACAAAACATTGATAATCAATTGATTACGTTGATTGATTCGGCTAAAAAAAACAGGCCCCTCAGTATTTTGAGGGATTCGGTGAGTAAAAGGAAGTTGATTTTCAATGCTGATTGGGTGGAAGGACAATCTTACGAATTGACCATTTTGCCGAAGGCTCTGACGGATATTTTTGGGTTTAAAAATGATACAATTTCTACCCGTATCAATGTTTTGAATAAGAAAGATTTTAGCGATATTATTTTGACGGTGAGTGGTTTGGATTCTTCCAAAAACTATATTTGTCAATTAGTGGGTGGCGCAAACAATATTGAGGCCTCTTATATTGTTAAAAATAAAAAGGTATTTGAGCAAAAAATGGAGACCATTCAAATCGAAAAATATGTCTTGAAAGTGATAGAAGATACCAATAAAAACGGCAAATGGGACACAGGCGATTATGACAAAAAGCAACAACCAGAACGCATTTTTTTGAAAGAGGTAGAAAGTTTAAGACCTAATTTTGAGATAGAATTGGCGTTTGATATTAGTGATTTGTAGCGTTGGCGTGTTTTAGATTTGTCAACTTTTGAAAAGTTAAAGTGCATACACAAGTCCGAAAACACATCTATCATCTTGAAACCCGCCGTTTCAACGGGGGGCAAAAAACAAGCACTCATCACATCTATCATCTATTCAGAACATCACATCTTTTTGATGTAAATTTTTGAAAAGAAGATAGATGTGTTTTGTGGGTATTGCCTATCCCCCGATTAAAATCGGGGGTTTCAAGATGATAGATGTTTTTTCACGACTTGTGTATGCACCTTAGCTTTTTAAAAGTTGACAAATCTTGAAGCGAAAAGAGGCCCCTCAGTATTTTTATTAAAAATTTACTTTTTTTACAAAATGAAATACAAAAAAATATTATTTATAATTTGTATAACGTTGATTATCAATGATTTATCGGCACAATCTCGCTTTCGTGGTGGATTTGTGGCGGGTCTCAATGCAGCCCAAATAAACGGCGATAACACGTCGGGCTATCGGCAAGTGGGTTTGAGTAGTGGCGTGAGGGCATTGGTTGAATTGGGTGGTCGTTGGCAACTTTCGTTGGATATTCTTTACAGTCAAAAAGGTGGGCGTAAATCCGTTGAAAATGAATCGCCGTTTGGCAAAGAAGCATACAGCCGTTTCAATTATCTTGAAGTGCCTGTTTTAATCAATTATCGAGATTGGGAGGTGACTTCAAAAAGTGGTGAAAAATATTATAAAGTGTTTGCTTCGGCGGGCGTTTCTTACAGCAATCTTTTCAATGCCTCTTCCAATGAAAATTTTTCACACGCACTTGTGATAGATAAATTCAAAAAAAATGATATTTGTTACGTGGGCGGCATTGGCTACAATGTCAATCGAAATTGGGGTTTTACGTGGCGCATTGCTAAATCGTTTGGCTTTCTTTTTGACCCGCAAAATTACCCCAATGACCCCATTGCCAAAGACCTTTTGCCTCTGAAAGAACATTATTTTACGGTGCAGACGAGTTGGATTTTTTAAAAGGAGGCCCCTCAGTATTTTTGGAAAAATCCTTGTAAAATGGCTTAGTAATAAGTAAAGAATAGTGTGGTCGAATAGGTGCAGAGTATCGTAATATTTGTAGCACGTCAAATAATCGAGTTTCTAAGGTGCAGCGCACCGTAATATTTGTATTGGTAACACGTCAAATGTTACGGTGCGCTGCACCTTAAAAACTCGATTATTTGACGTGCTACAAATATTACGGTGCGCTGCACCTATAAAAATTGACTATATTATTTCTTACTTGTTACTTATCAATCTGTACTCCGTACTCATTACTTCTACTCGGCACTCCGTACTTCCATACAGTACCTCTTTCTTATTATCCTAAAAAAAAATGACACATTACGATTAGCAACGAGTAAAAATAACGTGGTCAGATTTTTACGGGTGCAGCGCACCGTAATATTTGTAGCATTTTAATTAATCGAGTTTCTAAGGTGCAGCGCACCGTAACATTTGTAGCACCAATTAATCGGGTAACGCCGAAAATATGTCTGTTCCGGTGCTCTGCACCTTAAAAAACTCAGTTAATTAACATGCTACAAATATTACGATGCTCTGCACCTCTTCGACCACGTTATTTTTTACTCCTTCCTAAGCATAAAATTAGTGTGTTCCACATATTAAGTGACAGAAAATACGAAAAAGGCTATCCCAAACATCGGGATAGCCTCATAAAGTTAAATCAAATTATTCCACTTTTCTAAAAGAAAACGTGTTGTTATACAATTTTACAGTTTTCAATTAAAAGCAATACTCATTCGCCTCAATCATTGCTTTGGCAATCACACGGCGGTTCTCCTTCACATTTACGGGAGGATATTTCGTGAAACGCTTCAAGCCCATCAAGAAAGTGCGCAACATATCGCCTTCCGCAAAAGAGCAAAGGGCATCCGTTCCCCACTTCGTAATGCGGGCCGTAGCGTCTGCCATTTGAACTTTCAAAACGGCATCGTAAACGGGTTGTGGTTGTGGTTTATTGGTCATGCTGGAGAGTTTGTGTACCCGCAAAAGCGTTGACTCACAGTTGAAGGTCTCCGCCATCAAATCTGCTACATTCATCAAAATTTCTTGTTCGTTGCGGAGGTCGAGTTTGCCATCCATTTGCATTTTGGCGGCTGCACCCGCTACCATCAAAATGATTTTTTTGAAATCTTTGATAGCCGCATATTCTTCGCCGTACTCGCCCGTCGGACGCTCCATTGAAGGCATGGATGACAATTCTTTTTGAACCGCCCACGCTGGACTCACAATGTCGATTTCACCCTTCATTGCCCGTTTCAACAACATATCTACGCTCAAAAGACGATTTATCTCGTTTGTTCCTTCATAAATTCGATTGATACGGCTATCACGATACGCCCGTGCTGCACCATATTCTTCCGAAAAACCGATGCCACCGTGTACTTGTACGTTTTCATCTACGACATAATCTAAGGCTTCTGAACCCACAAATTTCATAATTGCACATTCAATAGCATACTCTTCTGCCGCTTCCAAAGTGGCTTCGGCGTAGGATTTACCTTCTGCTTTTGATGCAGCAATATGCTCTTGCATGAGGTGCGAAGTGCGATATTGAGACGCATCACCGACGAAACAACGCACCGCCATTTCTGCCAATTTGTATTGAATAGCACCAAAATTGGCGATAGATTGCTTGAATTGTTGGCGTTCAGTCGCATATTTTACAGCCATAGTCGCCACCTCTTTTGCACCACCGAGGCACAAAGCACCGAGTTTGAAACGACCCGTATTTAACACGTTGAAAGCAATGGAGTGACCTTTTCCGATGTCACCCAAAATATTTTCAACGGGAACTTTCACATTCTCAAAATAAATCTGACGGGTTGACGAGCCTTTGATGCCCAACTTGTCTTCTTCTGCACCCAATGTTACCCCCTCAGTATGACGGTCTACCATGAGCCCTGTGAACTTATCACCGCCTATTTTGGCAAAAACGATGAACATATCAGCCCATCCGCCATTAGAAATCCACATTTTTTGACCATTCAAAAGATAGTGCGTACCATCTGCTGAAATGTCAGCACGAGATTTTGCCGCCAAAGCATCAGAACCACTGCCTGGCTCCGTTAAGCAATACGCCACTTTTAATTTGCCCGAAATGATGTCAGGCAAATATTGTGCTTTTTGTTCTTCTGTGCCAAAATAATAAATTGGTAACATGCCAATACCCGTCTGCACCGCATACGTGACCGTGAAGCCGCCGCCTGGGCCGAGTTCGTCACAAATCATGGTGTTGGTGTTGGTGTCCATGGCCGTGCCGCCGTATTCTTCGGGCATGTGCGTACCGAGCAAACCGAGTTCACCCATTTTTTCGAGGAGGCTCACCGCCACACCTTCTTTTTGTTTTTCTAAGGCAATACGGTTGGGTTCAACATCATTTTTGATAAAATCCCTTACCATTTGTTTTACCATTAATGCTTCTTCGCCAAATTCTTCGGGAATAAAAGTATCGTCGGGCGTAGAATCTTTGATGATAAAACCGCCGCCGATAAGCACATCATTTTTTTCGAGTGTATCAGTCATAATTAAAAAATATTATTAAAGTGGATAAATTTAATTTTATAAGTAATTGATGTTCAATGATTTAAAAATTGGCAATTTTAAATTCAGCGAATATTCGCTAAATTTACTCCAATAAAATAAATTTCGCAAGTATTGGGTTATAATTTTTGTAATTTTTGTAAATTTTTATTTTTTGATGTACAAAAGTGCCGCCAAAGTCCCCAATTTCTTAGAATTTTTGATGTAGTTTTTGAAAACGTAAGATTTTTGCTTATTTCCTCTAAGGAATGATGAAATAAATAAAGTATCATTTTTAGGTGAATTATTTTTTTAGATAAAGCACCATGTTTTAAGGATAATATCGGGAATCTTTGACGCAAAACATCGTGTTTTAGGTAGAGAAAGAATTATCTTAAAATGATACTTTATTGTTTCATCATTCCTAAGGGTGGTCTTAAATATTTTGTTCATTATAATACAATGTTAAGCTCCAAGAATTAGATTACTCAGAGTATCAGGAATATTATAAATTTATTTTTTCAAAAAAAAGCAAAAACTATTTGCAAATATAAAAATCATGCTTAACTTTGTTTTTCAAAGTGCTTTTAGATTCAAGTCATACTATCTAAAATCCAACATCTAAGATTCTAAAATCTAATAAAAAATGTCATCAGCTCAGGAACAATTAAAAGAACTTCGTGAAATACGCTCATTGATGGAACGGTCAAGTCGGTTCATTGGGCTGAGTGGTTTGTCGGGTGTAGCGGCGGGGGTGTGCGCACTCGTGGGTGCAGCATTCGTGTACAGCTACCTCGATTTGATGCCTTTTGAAAACGATAGAAGCTACGTTTACTACGCAAAAGCCTTAAATTCTACGAAATGGGGCTTGCAATATCAATCATTTTTCTTGCTCACGGGCGCAGCCACCGTTTTTGCGGCTATCCTTTTGGGCATCGCTTTCACCACTCGCCAAGCCAAACGCAAGGGGCAAAAAATTTGGGACAAGACAGCTTTGCGCCTTTTGGTCAATATGGCGATACCGTTAGGGGCGGGCGGCTTGTTCTGTTTGGCGATGATGCAGCATGGGCAATTGGCGTTTGTTGCGCCAGCCACCTTGGTTTTTTATGGTTTGGCGTTGGTCAATGGCAGTAAATATACTTTGCACGATGTTTTTTACTTAGGTTTGGTCGAAATTGCGTTGGGCATTTTAGCAATGTTTATGCTCCGTTTTGGTTTAGAGTTTTGGGCAGTCGGCTTCGGTTTGCTACACATTATATATGGTACGATGATGTATTTTAAGTATGAGCGGAGGAATGATGAATGATGAATGATGAATGATGAATTGTGTAACTTGTTGATATTCAATTGTTTATATTTTTTTCTTTTTTGACTGTAAAATACTGAGGGGGGTAAAAAACCATGACAGAGCAAGAACTCATAGAAAAAGCGAAATACTACTTTACGAAAGATAGACAAAGTCTGAAACAAAAGATATTGAATATGTCTTTTGATGGAAAAGAGCATAGTGAATGGAAAAAGTTTTTTAATCCCCTAAGTTATGGGCATCCTTATAAAATTGAATATGGTATTCACAGTGATTTTGTGGAGAGTATTAGTGATAATTTTAATGAAATTAATTGGGAAGAGGTAACACTGGGCGATTTGAGTTGGGAAATTGAAATTCTTTTAAATGAAAATATCAAAAGTGGTTATGATTGGGGAGAAAAACTAAGTAAGAAGTGTGGTGAGAGTACAAGAATATTTAGGATTTTTATATCGGATATTACCCATGCTTTTATTTATGAAACGTATTCAATGTATATCAATTCAAAAGAGAATTATTGCTATTTTCACCCAATTTCTGATTATTCCGAAAAAGAGAAAAATATCATAAATCAAGTCGTTAAAGCCTTAAAAAGCAAAGGCTATTTTTATGTTTCAAGGAAGTTAGCACGAAGAAAATTTGAAGAATTATACTCTGATACGAATATCTTTGGCAATGCTTCATTATATGATGTTTTATTTTCTGATGTTCATTATTTAGATAGCAACGTAAGATATAATATTGAAAGAGTAAAAGATGCCTTTGATAAAGAAATATCACTTCGAGAATTTTTTGATAAAAATGGAGATTTAGTGAAAAGAGTGGAACATCAATTTTATGCAAAAGGAAATACAGTAAGAATCACAACTAATAAAAAAATGGAAATTGAAGAGGTTGTAGTTTGGAAAGATACAGAGAAGCAAGTGCATAAAGAGTTTAAAATAAAACTTCCGATTAATCGAAAGGCAAGTAACGGGTAATAACTAACAACAAAATTTGAAAGATTTATTACAACATATCAACAACAAGACATTTGACAATCGAGCGAGGCTCGGCATAATGTCTATACTCATGGTGAACGACTGGGTTGACTTCACCACGTTTAAAGAAATGTTGGATTTATCGGACGGTAATTTGGCGAGTCATACGAATATTTTGGAAAAAGAAGGCTACATAGAAATACGCAAACAGTTTGTCGGGAAAAAACCGCAAACCACTTATAGCGTGACTGTTTTGGGTAGAAAAGCCTTTTCAGACCATTTAACGGCACTTGAAAATTTGATTAAAAACATTGGGTAGAAACACGAATCACACCAATACTGTCACGAATAAAACCAATTTGGATTTGTAAAATTCGTGTTCACATTCGTAAAATTCGTGTTCAAATTGCAATTTATATTTTTTTGTCTTTTAACTTTGAAAAACAAAGTTCTTTATGAAAACCATTACTTTACCATTCAAAAAATTTCGAGAAAAGTTGATAGAAACTTTTTTCGATGTTAGTGTAAAACCTTATCAATGGCTCAAACGAAAAGATGAGTCATGGCAACTGAACCGTCAAAGTCTTATGCAGATGCCCAACGGCACGCTCGGCTATGATGTTGGCAACTTCTTGACAAAGCATAATTTTGAGTTGCTTGACAAAGGAGAAAGCCACGATGTGTATCATGTGCTTTTGGGTTATCAAACCGATGTTGTGAACGAAGTGAATATGCAATTTTTTCTTTTTGGCAATGGTCGCCGTTCCATATACACCTATGCGGCAATGGCGGCAGGTTTGTTTTTTTTACCCGAATTTATAAGGGTTTATTTTAAAGAAATGATGCACGGACGACACCTCAAAAGCATCAAATATTGGGAAGTGAAAAATCTATTACCCAAAGAGACTGAAATACTGAGGAGCCGCCTCAATCGTCAAAGAAAATCTTTTTACGAACTTAACTATTTGAAATTAAAACTATTACGCATTATGAAAAAATCTTCTATTTACCAAAAATGGCATTCCCGCCGTGAGAGCATCCTCTCAAAAATGGTCGGCTTTCTGAATCCGATTTACAAAGCCGTGATGCCACGCAATCGTGCGTGGAATATTTCACTGTCTCAAATGCGCTTGATGCAACAAGGTTCGTTGGGCAAGGATGTGGCAAATTTTATGGATAAAAACCAATTTGAGTTGCTGCCCTACCTCGAAACACACGATGTTTACCACGTTCTTTTAGGCTACGAACCACACATTGTGGATGAGTCTCGCCTTTATTTTTTCTTACTCGGCAACGGCAAATACAGCTTTGAAGTCATCAATACGGTCTTGGTTTCGCTCGTTCTTTTGCCCGATTACTGGCTCGATTTGTTCCGCCATTATCGCCGTGGCAGAGACGCTCGCAGCATTGCCAAATGGGATTTTCGTTACCTCATGCACGAGGAGACCGAAATACTGAGGGGTATCGTCTTTGCAAAAAAGGAGTCAAAATTTTTTATTTGAATACTTTGTAAAACAAAGTTCTTTATTCATCGTTTAGCATACAGAGATGTTTTTAACTAACTTAACAGGTAAAACATCTATTATCTTGAAACCCTCGATTTTAATCGAGGGATAAACACAAACCCATAAAACCCATCTATCATCTTTTCAAAACATCCCATAGTACACCTATTAGATGTGATGTTTTTGAAAAGATGATAGATGGCATTAGTGGTAAGTTCTCACCCACCGATTGAAATCGGTGGTTTCAAGATGATAGATGTTTTATCAACAAGCTGCGTCAAAATAATAACTATATTTTAAACTAAAAATCAACTATCAATCTTATGAAAAAAGAAATCCTTAGAAGCGTCATCATCCTATTGGGTGCTGTCTTATTTAACTTCATTTTTTGGGATGCCAATCATGGTATCAATATGTTCATTTTCACCATTTTTCTTGTGGGTGGTTTATGGTTTTTGGAGCGAGAGAGTTTTCAAAACCGTGCTGTTCAAGTTACAGCCTTAGCCGCTGTTGTATTATCATGCTTGGTCGTTTTGCATAACTCCTTGATTGTGAGGTTTATATATATGCTCAATATTTCTGTTGTAATTGGTTTGGTACACGAGCGGCAAATCCGTTTTTTGGGCAGTGCCATGTTGCTTTTTTTGGCAAACGCCTTAGCTGTTATTCCGAATTTAATGGGAAGCCTCAAAGAGCTGCCGATACTGAGGGGTAATCAAAATCTGAGGCAAGGCTTAAAATTGGCGATTTTACCCGTCCTTATTTTACCCGTTTTTTACGGCATTTATTATGCAGCCAACCCAAAATTTGCGGCTCTTTCAAGTCAATTTTGGACAGCCGTTGCCAATTGGTTTTCATTCGATTGGAACATGCAGAGGATTTTCTTTTTCTTTTTGGGATTATTGATTGTTGGAGCAGCTTTTTTGAAAAACAAATGGCTCGATGTATTGGGTTTTGAACAAGGAAGAACGGATACTTTGGATGCTGAAAACTACGTAGAAAAACCTTTTGCATTGTTCGATTTTGACGAAAACAGCTCTTACCGAAGTGCCATGATGTTGATGATTTCGCTCAACGCACTCTTGCTTTTCAACAATCTTTTGGATTTCAACTACGTGTGGTTGGGCGGTGCAGAAGTGAAAACGGCGGTCGAATTGAAACAATATGTGCATGAGGGTACATACATCCTCATTGTGGGCATCGTGCTTGCGCTCGTGGTCTTGTTGGTGATGTATCAAGGTAGCCTAAATTTTACCCAAAATACGAAAATACTGAGGGGCCTAAGTTTTGCATGGTTGGGTCAAAATGCCATATTGGCGGTGTCCGTCGGGATGCGTAATTGGCAATATATTGATCACTACGGATTGGCTTACAAGCGCATTGGCGTTTTTATTTTTTTATCCTTAGTTCTCTACGGTTTATGGCTTATGTACTTGAAAATCAATGAGAAACGTACATTATTTTTCTTTATGTCACGTGGCGCATGGGGTATTTATGCGGTCATGGTAGCCGTTTGTTTCATCAATTGGGACGTTTTTATTACGAAGTATAATTTGACAGTAGCAACCAAAACCCAAAGCGTGGATGTACCTTTTTTACTCAATACCATTTCAGATAAAAACCTTTATTTGCTCCATGAATACAAGGATAAATTGGTAGAAAAAATGCCCAATAAGCCCTTCAATGAAGAAGAATATTGGTCATCACAAGC
>JAYTMW010000748.1:0-1598 GCA_043728105.1 Saprospiraceae bacterium
TTCTTATGCGCCTTCGTGGAAAATATTTCAATTGAATACGACTAAAAGCGATGTATCTCAAAGTGATAAATTACTGTATTTTACTTATGGCAAAAACACAACTGAAATCCCCTGTGCTGGAGAAGAGACTGACTCCATTAAAATGATTTTTGGAAAACAAGCGAATATTTATACTGGTAAAGACTGTACAAAAAAACAGTTTTTAACGTCATGGACTCAAAACTACGGCATATTGCAACTGGCGCTACATGCACAAGGCAAAACAGACAGTATTTTCAATAATAAAATCTGGTTTCAGCCGAATAAACAAGACGCCCTCTATGGTTTTGAGTTAACAGGTACTCAAACACCCATTAAATTAGTTGTTCTATCTGCTTGTGAAACCAATGTCGGCAATACAGACTTAGGCGAAGGTGTTTACTCAATGGCGAGATATTTTTTTCAATCAAACACTAAAGTCGTTGTCGCTTCTTTATGGCAAATTGAGGACTGCCCCAATGCTCAAATTATGCGAAATTTCTATCATATACTGAGGGGGGGTAAAGAGCAAAAACCCAAACAGGCACTTTGCGAAGCAAAACGCCTGTTTTTAAAACAATCATCTGATAATTTGTTAGCACATCCGAGTTATTGGGCAGGTTTGGTCTGCTTAGATTAATTTCATTCACTCATTTTATATAATGTCGCTTTTGAATTAATCTTTATCTCTCCAATAATCATTTTATTATTATGAAAAAAGATTGAGCAATCCCATTTATCAATATAAATTATCCAACCGTTTAAAGCTATTCCAAATTCAATATTGGGGTTTGGGTCATATTTATCCAAAAAATCGGTTAAATCTTTCTTTTTATCAAATATGACATAGATAATTGTTTTATTTGGTGTAACGGTTGGTAAAAAGAATAGTTCATTCTTTTTATTGGCTTCGCTATACTCTTTTACTATTTTATTCAGTACAGGATTCCCTTTTATTTCAGGAAAATCAACATCTGTTGCTGTAAAATATTCAATATTTTCTTTCGGCACTCTTTGCATTAATTCAGTACACGATGTGCCACTTACATCTGGAAAATCATCACAAAAATGCTTTTCTGCTTGAGTCGCTGCCACTCCTTGTTTTAAGGCTATCATCAAAGGAATGAGTAAAGCGTTGGGGTTTGGGTTGATAGGTAAAGGGGTATTGCCTTTCGTATTTAACCCGGGCGGTATGGGCATATCAACCAATTTAGCATTGAATTCGGTTAATAGCACTTGAGAATTTTCGGAAAACTTATAAAATGCATTGGTGTCGTCAGTGGTTAAAAGTTCAAAAACAGCATCAAAACCCGCCTGCCCCGATGAACTTTTGTTGGCATTTCTGACTTTGAAATTTAATTTCGTCCGCTCCTTAATAGTTACATTTGGCATTGTTCAACTTTTTAAAAATGAATTAATTATTGTTTTTTAGAAATCTCCTCTAACAACTTCTGCACTTTATCTTTATACTTATCAGATTGATTGTTTTCAAGTCTCGCCTTCGCTTTATCATATTGTTGTGTAGCCGTGTAAGATAAGGCTAAATACCATTGCGTGGCTTCTTGGGGGATGGATTCAGT
>JAYTMW010000749.1:0-5711 GCA_043728105.1 Saprospiraceae bacterium
AGATTACTCGTAAACTGCTTGTAAATTGCTACATTTTCAGTAATCTAAATACTTTGACAAAGTTTTTTCACTTTGTCAAAGTTCTGGCTAAGTGTTTACGAATAATTTTAATTTTCTTCACATTCTTAAATACTTATTTTTATCACGAAGGCGCCCCTCAGTATTTTTAACATTTTTTCTAAAAACGATACATGATGAGTGATAATTTTTCTAAAATTCACGATAAAATAAAAACATTTGGCGAAATAGAGCTATATGTATATACTTGGAAATCAGACGGTTGCAAAGTGGTTTTCACAAATGGCTGTTTTGATTTGCTGCATTATGGGCATATTCATTACCTCGCCGAAGCACGTGATTTGGGTGATAAACTGATTGTGGGTTTGAACTCTGCCGCTTCGGTTCGTCGCCTAAAAGGCATTAACCGACCCATCAATGACGAACTTACTCGGCAACATCTTTTGGCGGCTTTGGCGTTTGTGGATGCCGTGGTGGTGTTTGAGGAAGACACGCCTTATGACTTGATAAAATTGATTGAACCCGATATTTTGGTGAAAGGCGGCGATTGGCAACCGTCTCAAATTGTGGGGTCTGATATTGTTTTGGCGAAGGGCGGCGAGGTGCGCAGTTTGCCTTTTATTGAGGGATATTCTACTACTAATATTGAGAGGAAGATTAAGGAAAGTACGTTCTGAATTGTTAAAATACTGAGGAACTTTTTGAAAATCTTATTACCATGCTTATTTAAGTTTGGGAAGTGAGTTGATAATTGACTAAACGAAGAAAAAGAACTATGTAAAAAGTTAATGATATGTTAACATCAGCGAAAAAATATACAAATTACCCCCCCCCCCTATATAAATTTGTTTGTGATATGATTTAAACACATTGAAATACATTTTATTTACAACCTAATTCTGTTGGGTTAAATAAAATTAAAATTAAAAAATAGACAAGTATTAGATAGAAAATTGAATACCCCCTCAGTATTTGAATGACTTATTGCGAATTTTGAACTACCAATTTAAATAAAATTTTAATTTAATGAAATCAAAATGAGTGTTAATCAAATATTATATTTTCATATTTTTAGATTTATTCAAATACTTATGAATAGAAAATCTTTGAAAACATGCAGATTCTTGTTTATACTTTTGCCATTTTTTTTAAAAGCACAAGAGCCTCAAAGCCGTTATTCAATAGAAATAGGTTTGTCACGGAATGCTGTGAATTTTTTCGGCGGAAATCCTTACGAAATAACACTTGATGATTCCGATATTTACAATTATGCTGTTCATCCGATTACTGGTCTTTATGTTCGAGGCGGCTTTGACAAAAAGATAATTAAAAACCTAAGCATAGATGCTACATTAGGGTACTTGAGAAGTGGTTATCAAGGTCGGCATTTAGATTCTTTTTCATTTATTTCGAGTGTTTCAGGATTAGGGGATTTATTTGTTAGAAGTGAGAAATGGACTAACTATGCAGTTAACAATCTAACGTCCTCTTTAGGTCTAAATTATAGTATCCAAAAAAAGATAATACTAAGGGGCGGCTTCCTTTTTCAATTACCTCTTTGGGTTAATGAGAAAACAGATGAAGTAAAATTATATGAGTTTAGAGAATTAAATACATTTAACTCCATTTCAAATGAAACAACTGGACGCTTTAAAGAGCTTTTTACTGGGTGGGAATTATCGGCTAAATTCAAGATTTATGGTAAAATTTATTTAAGTTTAGGCTATCAACAATTGTTTAACAATAAGATGCTTAGACCAAATTATGATGAAAAAGATCGCGCTCCACATTTCAAAGAGACATTATTCGCTGGCTTATATGTAATAAACCCTTTTTAATCATTATTCTAAGGCTTTTTTAAGTTATTTTTCTAATCTTTTAAATTAAATATTTCATGAAAATCTTTAAAATTCAGTTCCTTGTCACGGGAGCTACTATCATTCTATTGTCTTTGCTAACCTTGTTTAATGGCTGCAAAAAGGATTTTAACAATTCTGACAAAACTTTAACTTTGGAGTCAAAAATTGGACATCTGAAAAAAGAAGTATTATCTGAGTATAATCAAAAACTTCTTGATAAGTTTTTGCAAAACTCCAAACAGTATTTTGTTCAATCAAATTTAAGTTCCAGAACGGTAGCGGACATGTTGATGTTTACAAATGATTTCGCATTTGATGCTTACAATAATTCATTGAATGAATTGTCAAATCAGTGGGATGCTTCTAATGGAGTACAAATCCCACAAGGGGATGATTTTATTTTGACACCAAATCCAGGGATTCCAGCCTACAATGCCGTAGATTACGCTTTAGGCTTTGAATCAACTCGATTTGATTACGCTTACAGGAGTCTCCAAAACGGCTCAGTTGACTTTGCTTCGGGTGAAGCAGAAGTAACTGATCCTTACTTCCAACGCACAATGAATCTTAATCAAGAGGTCACAATAGGTGAATATGTGTATAAACAACTTGATGACGGTGTATTAGCAAAAATCCCTTCATCTGATTATGCTGGTCTTAATTTGGTTAGAGAATATGGTATTACTGCACCAGTTCAAATGGAATTACTGGATGAAATAGACGGTAATATTATTGAATCATCTCCATTAGGTACTCGGGGTGCTTGTGATATGATTGTATTAGCGGATCAATTAGGTACTTCAACGGACGTTAAAGCTACTACGCGTTTAAGAGTTGTGAATGGACCAGCTTGTGGTGGTATTTTTAGATATAATTTTGGAGATGGCACTTCGGATAAAGACATAACTGAGGGAGGATTTACACATTCTTATAATGTCCCACCAGGAACTTCTAAAACTTTTACCATTACAGTTAAATACTTAGGGGGTGTACCGAATACACCTTGTGCGGGTTGTAATGGTATTACGAGCAGTGTTGTAATTCAGGTCACTAATTTTGGAGAATGCCATGTAAAAGAACGTCACGAAAAATCTAAAACAGTTGAATTTTCTGCCAGCAGCGGAGCAAATACTTTTCCTGCAAGATTGAGAACAAACTTTGGTTTTAGAGGTAAAGTTCAAGGTTCTTTTATTACAACAGCTCGTCCAAAAATTTGGCTTAATTACTGTTTTGAAATATTCAAGAATGGTAGTTGGTGTTCATCCCGAGCGGGTGCTCCCATAGTACTTTCTACAAATGGCTTTTTACAAACAGATGAATGTTCTTTCAATAGACCAACAAATTTTTCGCAATCTTCTCAGTCTTCAAGTAATGAGTTATTAAAGACTGACAATACTGACAACGGTCAAAATGTACCATCTATATTTGGTGTTATCGAAACGAACAGAAATATTTCTCTTTGGGGGAAAATTGAATTTGGCCCGATTTTACACAACAGACCTTTTTGGGAATGGGATATGTAATCATTTTGAAATAAATTATTTGTAATTCGATGGGTGATTTAGTAATTCTTTTTTTAATCTTGCATTGACTTATGCTATATCTAAAACAGATTTTACTAAATCACTTATCTTTCTCAAAAAATTATGAACAAACAAATTTTCTTAAATATAGTAGTAATTTTCTTTCAATTGCCATTAAGCGCACAACTTACGATTGGCATTAAGTCGGGTATTACTCGTTCGGTACTAACCGAGCTTGACAACAGAAAGTTAATAGTACAGAATAGCACGTATGAAATTTGTAATTTAAATACCATTAATTATAGATTAAGCGTAGGTTATACTTTCAAAAATAGATTAATTCTTGGTTTTGGATATGGATCTATTACAACAGGTTTCAGTGAAAGCGCAGTTTTTAACACGTTGAATAATTTGTCAGGTAGCAGTGCTAAACCTGTTATAGATAATAAGTACCTATTAGATAATACATTTGACTTTAAATTTGAGTACATAAACTTCAATTTTGATATTGGTTATAAAGTGAGGGATAACTTAGAATTTAAGATGGGGATTTGTCGTTTAGTTCGACAAGCTACAGACAAAACTACGGGGGATTATTTTACAGTCAGTCGTTACCAGAGTATTATTAATCTTTATCAATTGACAAAAGAAAAAGAAATTGACATTAGACAATCTGATGAAGACGCTTTCTATGAATATAAAAATGATATAGCATTGAAAATAGGCATAGAGTATTTCATTCTTAAAGGGTTTCACTTCGAATTGAGTTATCTCCGAGGTTTTAATAGACCATTAGAATTTCCTTTTGATAATAAAATGTATAATCAAGCATTTCTTTTTAATGTAGGCTATCAATGGAAATTGTTTGCTCAAAATAGAGTGAAATAATTGCCTGTTTTCAGTAGCCGTTTTAGCAAATCTATATTTGATAAAAGCAGGAAAAAACAATCAAAACAAATACGAATACAAGAAAAAACTCGTTGATATTGTGATTGCGAAGCAATTTGATAGGAAAAAGTTGTCGAGATTGCTTATATTTGTACGACACTTAATCAAGCTACCCAAAAATTTTGAAAGCGATTTTAAATCCTATATTGCTCAACCTAAAATGAATAACGTCATGGAAGAAACAAAAGAATCTCTATTAGAATATTCAAGCATTTATGGCAAGGCTATAAATGAAATTAAAGAAGAGGTACGTCAAGAAACACGTCAAGTAGTTATTCAAGAAGAACGAGAAAAAACCATTCTAAACATCCGTCGAAAAATGGGTTTTTCGGCTGAACAGATTGCGAACATGACTGATTTTACAATCGAGTTTGTACAATCTGTCATTGATAAATTTGAGAAAAAAGCATAATGATGTGCTTGAAAATAAAGAAAAAGCCGTTTCGATAAACATGGGAACGGCTTTTTTCGTTGAAAATACTGAGGGGGTAAGTTATCAGAGTTAAGCAATATGATAGGCATTGGTTTTGAAAAATCTTGTTGCGTGTTTGCTTGGGTTTTAAAAAAGGGTTAACTATTGGTAACATAAGAATATTTCATAACGCCCAGTACTCAAAAAAGGAAATGGGAAAAGCGCATTAATTATACAATCTAAAAAATAATGAGAGAAATATTAATTACAAAAATAAACATATTTTTAAAAGAAAAGTTTTCTATGAAAAAATCATCTCGATTCTGGTATAATGATGATGGTTTCTCAAAGTTATTATTTGAGTTTCAGTCAGCCTCTTTTACAAAAGGTTTCTTTATAAACGTAGGCGTTTTTTACAATGATTTTCATCTTAAAGAAACTCCGAAAGGTGTTCCGAAATCTTATGATTGGCATTTATTTTTAAGAATCGACAGTTTATGCAAAGAACTGCCGTATGTAATTGAATATGATTTATGTAATGAAGATATGTTGAATAAAATTTTTCATTGTATTGAGACCAAAGTTATTCCTTTTGTGAAGCCTTACAGAGAAGCACATTATTTGAAAAATAATCTCAATTTTCTAAATGATGGTTGGGATTCAGCTATGCCTGATGATAAATTTAGAGAATTTTTATCTGAACTCTAATTAAGATTCAAAAAAGTTTACTGAAAAAAAATCAAAATACTGAGGGGCCACATCCATACAAAACAGCTCCAATTACCCCCTTCCTAATTTTCGACAAAAACCCCACGTCGAAAAATACCCACCTAAAATGTTGCTTTTCACGTGCAGTTGTCTATTTTTAATTTTCTTAAAGAAATTAAAAAAATTATTAAACCAACGCATATTGAGAATTTTACATAAGATGAAAAAACAATGTCTATTTAT
>JAYTMW010000750.1:0-4582 GCA_043728105.1 Saprospiraceae bacterium
ATTCGCTCTTTTTACGCGCCAATTCAAGCATTTTTTCTTCAACTTTCTGAAAATCAGTTGTCGAAAATGATTTATCACCCAAATCCACATCGTAATAAAAACCCTGCTCTAAAGCTGGCCCAATACCGAATTTGATGCCTGGATACAAAGCCTCCAAAGCCTCCGCCATCAAATGTGCCGACGAATGCCAAAAGGTTGACTTCCCCTCAGTATCGTCCCACGTGAGCAACTGCAATGTGGCATCGTCATTAATAGGGCGAGTGGCGTCCCATGTTTCACCATTTACTTTTACCACCAAAACCTTTTGAGCCAAGCCCATGCTGATGGATTTGGCTATATCCATGCTCGAAGTGCCTTTAGCATACTCACGAACATTACCGTCGGGAAAAGTTATTTTTATCATAAAAAATTGAAATTGAATATTTTACGGTTTAAATTTTTTCTTTCATTAACGAAAACGCTATCCTAAAGATTCTTAATAAATAGACATTTTCTCTCATCTTGAATTTTGGATGGCAAAAGTAAAGTTTTTTTTTAAAATACTGAGGGGGTATCTATCAAAGACAGACACCCCCTCAGTATTTTCTATGATCATGGCAGCGTACAGCCTCAAAGCTTTAATGGGGACACCTCTTTATTTGCCGATGCCTGAAGTATATTATCCTGCGGTGGATAATTTTTTGTGGCGTTAAGGAAAAGGTTTGGGCTGCTAAGTATAAGTGTAAAATTAAATAATGATACAGATTATTAAATGTTACTACTTTCGTTATGAACTTAATCTATAAATTTGACTTCAACAACTTAATTTCTAAAAATCAATTTTGAAATTATATACCTTTGTAGGCAAAATTTATCAAAAGTTGAAATATGATAAGAAAAATTTCATTTAAGAATTTTAAAATATTCAAAAGTCGCCAGATTTTAGAACTACGCCCTATTACTATTTTAATTGGAAAAAATAATTCAGGGAAAAGTGCCATTGCTAAATTACCCACTTTGATATCAGGTAGTTTGAGTGGTAGATTTTCTGCGCCTATCAATTTGGAAAACGACGGAGTCAGAGTTGGGCTTTCTTATGAAGACTTATTCTATAATAGAGAAATTACAGGTGAAGCAATAGAGTTTTCAATTCAGAATGATGATGATAAGCTTGATGTGTTTATTTCTGGAGATAGAAAATACAATATTAATATATCAAAATATAAGTTTAACAATGAGGAAATAGACATTAAAAAGAGTAAATTTAGTGGTTTTGTAAAAAATGGTGTTGACTTTAAATCATTGAGTTTAGACTTTGATTATATAGATTCTTTTAGAAAATTTCCAGACCCTCAGTTTAGTGACATTTATAGTGAATATACCAAAATTGGAATTACAGGTGAGAACGCTTATAAATTATTGGCTCAATACCATAAGAATAGTGATCCAATACTTAATGATGTAAAAAAATGGTTTAAAGACAATTTTGAAGGATGGGAAATTGAAGTAAAAGATTTAGCAGGTTCAAGTGCTGCTTTGTACGAAATTGTTTTATCAACACCTAAAATAAAGCAAATCAATATTGTAAATACAGGTTCAGGTATAAGGCAATCTCTACCATTAATTGTACGCTCTTTTATGGCTGTAGAAGAAGAAATGCTCATTATTATTGAAGAACCTGAAACACACCTTCATCCTGCAGCTCATGGTAATTTAGCTCAACGGTTTGCTGAATCATTTATAGAAGACAATAATAGACATTATTTAATAGAAACACATTCTCAAAATTTTGTCATAAGATTGAGGACAATGGTCGCAGAAGGCTTATTAAAACCAGAAGATTTAGCTATTTATTATGTAGGATTTGATGAAGAAGAAAATGAAAGTACCCTTAAAAAGATTGAAGTAGATAATGATGGAGAAGTAGAATGGTGGCCCTCTGGTATATTTAATGAAAGTTTAAATGAAGTAATCGAACTCCGAAAAGCCCAAGATTCAAAATGATTTATACTTTTTCAAATTCTATTTTGGACAGTCTAAATGAGCAAAATTTAGATTCACTCGACAAAATTTGGAGTAGTTCAAAAGGAAGGCATTTTTTGTATATTGACAATGAGCCAAACCTTAGGGCAATCCAATCTACTTATTGGTTTCAGCATTTGCGTAAGAGTAATCAAGCTCAAATTGAAGAACAGTTTATTGCAAGTGCTACTATTCCTAAAAGACTTCCTAAATTTACAATTGCTGCCGACGCACATTGTTTCTCGCTCACAGAAGCATCTGAGATTTTAAGTAAACATTTTACCATAGTTTTAGAAAATAGGGAATATGATGCCCATTTTATAAACGCAATCATCAATAACTACAAAGAAGGGCAATTAATAAACGAACATCTTAAAAAAGGTTGGATAGTTTATGCCAATGGTGGTGGTAGTAACATACCAAATGAGATAAACGGGATGAAAGATAGATTTGAAAAGAACAAAACTGAATTCCCCAAACATAGTAATATCTATATCAGAGCGTTTGTCATTATTGATAGTGATAAAAAATATCCTTCAATTGCAGAAGTGGCAGACGACAAAGTTCCACTTTTAGATTTTATAAAACAGAATGCTCCTTATCATGTAATGCTTAAAAGAGAGATGGAAAATTACCTTCCTGATGAAATTTATAACGAAATTTCAAGAAATGAAGACTTTAAAAAAGCATATATCGCGTTAAATCCAAGTCAAAAAGATTACTTCGATTTAGAAAAAGGATTTCCTGATAAAAATTTTAATCAATTAGACGTTGATATTCAAAATTTATATAGCAATATTAATGATGAGTCAAAGAAAGTTTTCAGAAAGGAAAAACTTACATTTTATAAGGAAGATGATAAAAAAGATAGTTTTAAAGCAAGGTTTTCACGATTATTTTTATCACAAAATATCACTAAACAAAATTTAGAAATGCGAGCGAAATCTACTAATGAAAATGAGTTAAAAGAAATTTTACAAAAAATAAATGAGTTATTATGAGTGATTTACAGATAAATACTCGTGTCAGAAAGCTTTTTCATTATTTAGGTGATTTTGAAAAGGGTATTATCAGAGTTCCTGCTTTTCAAAGGAATTTTGAATGGGAGAATTCTAAAAAAATTAAGTTATTTGATAGCATCAAAGAAGGATACCCTATTGGTTCAATATTGTTTTGGAGACCTGATTTCAATAAATTAGATGATTTCACAAATCTTGAATCCAATAAGATAGGTTCATATTATCTACCTGAAAGAGCTATGGATTATTTTTATATTTTAGATGGTTATCAAAGATTATCAACTCTTTTTGGCTGTTTGGTTGATCCTGCCAAAACCAATTTAAAGAGAGATGATCAAGACTGGAAAGATAATTTTAACCTTGTTTTTAATTTAGAAACGGATAATATTGAAACATTAAGACGGGCAAAATCTGAAATTTATGAAGTTCCATTATATAAATTTGTTGATGGTGACGAGTTTTTTGAATTTCAGGAAGAACTTTTTAAACTCAATATTAGTAAAGAAAAAGTAAGTTTATATAAAGATAGATATAGAAATTTTGGAAAAAAACTTTCAAGTTATGAAATTCCTTCAGTAGATATGTTTGGGGGAACAACAGAAGAAGCAGTTGATATTTTTACGCGATTGAATTCAGAAGGTGCTAAAATTACTGACGATTGGAAAATGTCAGCTTTATCGTTTGATAAATTTGAAAACTTTAGATTAGGAACGGAAATAGATAATTTATTAGAAGCATTATCTTATTGTAATTTTAATAAACTATCGAGGAAAATTGTATTTCAATGTATTACAAATGCTTTCGGGGATTTCTTTTATGATCAGACTTCTCAAAATGATATTAAAAAATTAAAGAAATTTATTGATCAACCCGACTTTATTATTACAGTAAGAAAAACGATAATCAATATTCAGAAAGCTGTTCAATTTCTTTTTGAAGAGCTTTTTGTATTAGATAGTAAGTTTCTGCCTTATAATCATCAATTAATTTACATTACCGATTTTTTTAATGAAATTGAGAACCCAACACAATCCCAACAGGAATCCTTAAAAAAATGGTTTTGGATTACAACCTACTCAAACTACTTTACAATTTATAATCTAAGTAAACAACGTTTGGCGTATCAAGCGTTTCGATATTTTCTAAAAGATAGAAATAACAATCCAATTTATTATGACAATAAAGAAACAACTTTTGAGACAGCAGCGTTTCCTATAAAAGTAGAAATGGGAAGTGTTCGTGCAAAAGCTTTAGGTTTGTTTATGTTACAACATCAAGCCAAAGTAGAGAAATTAGATGTAAATCTTGTGAACGGCTATAAAACGTATAAATTGTTTAACGAAATTGAAGGTAACACGAATATTAGTGAAAATACTATTCTTATTATTGAAGATGGTACGTTTCAAATACTAAAATCTCAAAAAGATCTATCTGATTGGCTTACGGACGACAATGACTATACTCAGTTTTTCATTAATGCTGAAATGAAAAAGGCGTTTAAGAATGGTACTTCAAAAGAAAACATTTTAGAGATGCGTAAACAATTAATTATAGAAGCAGAA
>JAYTMW010000751.1:0-1878 GCA_043728105.1 Saprospiraceae bacterium
TATTTTATGCTTTTTTACCTTCAATTATTTTTATTTATGAAATAGAATTTCGACAAATTTTATTGGTTCGTCTTTTATCCAATCCATAGTTTTTACATAAATTCCGTTATGTTCTTTAGCGGTTTTCTTTACACAGCCAACGCATGGCTTTTCTTCTATATAATCCTCTTTTTGCTCGAATAAAGTATCTTCTACTTTGATGATTACTTTTTCTGTAGTACAACTCATTGGTATCACATATTTTAGTCCGTCCATTTGAAAAATATTCCAAACAATGATTTCTGCAATTTCTTTTTGAAGTTCTAAACTTGGCGATGCTTCAAATTGAGCTTGGTAATAATCAATAAAGGTATAAAGCAAATTTTCTCTTGCAATTAGTAAACTATCACCTTGCCATTCATAACCGTATGAGCTTTTAAAAGCTATTTTAGCCCATTTTATCCACTCTTCATTTGTATCACAATATTTTGAGATAACCTTTAATTTATAATCTAAAAAACCAACACGTTTTGCTATTGGCACTAATTCCTTACTGTCAGAAACAGGGTCATAACGAGAAACAATATAAGGTGCTTCACCACAAGTGATTTCTAATTTTAGCAAAGCAACATATTCTTGCCAGTTATTTTTTGTTATACGTTTTGTATCACAAGCCTCATTCATTTGTTTAACTATAGATAACGGCGTGAAAACCTCTGCCTTATCTCGTGTTCTTAAAACTTGTTCTTCCTTACTTTTTATAGCACGTGGCTGTATTAAATTACCATATTTACCTGTTACCAAGTTTGTGGTAATAGGAGCAAGTGGAGCAAATTTTTTACCTCTTGATTCGTAAGAATCTGTCGCCCAGAGTATAGTTGCACCTGTGGTTTTATCTAGCAAAAGAGTTTCCAGCAGCTTATCATTTTTTAAAAGATAATCTTCTCGTATGTCTATGGTTTCTTTATTTTCTTTTAGATTCATTATTAATTGCTAGTATCTTCTAATGCTGCGGCACTGTCTAAATTTCTAAAATTTTGTTTGCTCACAATTTTTGCACCCGATTTTTGTTCTAATTCCTTTCGGGCATTTCCTGCTACATTGCCGCCTGCTTTGGCAGCTTTATGGTTTTCTACAAAACCTTTGGCATTTTTGTTTTTTGCAATTTCGGTAGTAGATGCTTCGCCCAGCATGGTAAAAATTAATTCCAAATCGGTCATGTGGTCACGCAAGTTTTCTGATGATTTGGTTAAACCTTTCAAATTTTTATACTCACTCGGAATGATGCCAAAGGTTGCTTTGCTTATTTCGGCTGTGAGTATTGAGTATTCCTTTCCTTGTTTTACGCCACGGTTTTTCCATTCGCTGGTAAGTTCATCACGAACTTGTATGCCTCTAATTCTTTTTTCTATCCACGTATCGCTATAGCCTTTGGCTTTGTAGGTTGCTCTAATTCGTGCTTGAGCCAATTCTGGGTTTTCTATTTCGGCAATTCGTTCCGCACCTACTTGTGCCAACCATTGTTTGAAAGGTTCGGCTTTTGGTGATGGGATTGATTGGATAAGGCGAAGTAAATCTTGATTAGTCCCTGCTAATGTTTTTCTTTTTACGCCCGATTTATTTACCATTGCTATCTGGGGACAATTTGTCCCTAGGAAGTTACCAAGTTCAAAATCTCGCTTGCGTAGTTTTTTTAAATAATCTGTCGGATTGATTGAGTCGGTTAAAACTTCGATAACATCTACAATTGAAAAGTACCATTTCTCATTTTCTTCATCATAAAACGAACGTATAGAGGCAGATTCAAATAATTTTAAGTCTGTCATATATTTGTGATTTTAGTTAGATTAATAATTTGTTCATTTAAATCAGCACATTTTTCTTTTACGCCATTGGTTT
>JAYTMW010000752.1:0-15523 GCA_043728105.1 Saprospiraceae bacterium
TTTACAGACAACCCTTTTCTGCCGTTGTTTTATGACAACCCTGAACGGTATGCGTTTCCTGTGGAGTTGTTTTTTATGACCGAACGGCATAAGCAAATGCAAGAAGCTCTTGCCACCGTTGATATGTTTACCCCCCTCAGTATTTCGGACTATTTTTTCATAAAAACGAGCCTTTTTGCTAAAAACAACCTAAAAGATGAAGAGTTTCGCTTGTTTTATCGCCTTTTTGAGGTTCTTAACTCAACCTTCCCTAAGCCCGAAATTTTGATTTATTTGCATAGAAGTGTTGATAACTTGTTGACAAACATCCGAAAAAGGGGGCGTGGCTACGAGTCAGATATAACCGCCGAGTATCTTTTAGAGATTCAAAATGTTTACTTTGAATTTTTTAGAACGGAAAAAAATATTCCAATCGTAGTAGTAGAAATGGGGGATATTAATTTTATGGAAGATAAAAAGGTTTATTTGCAATTGGTTGACATTTTGAAAAATACGTATCCGAAAGGCATGACGAGGATTGCATTGTAGCTTACGGATTTATCCGAACCCGTCGAAACGGATTTATCCGTTGGCATATCCAATCGTGTATTTCAACGGATAAATCCGTTTCGACGGGTTCGGATGAATCCGTAAGCTACCACAGACCCCACGAGAAAGGTTTCCATTTAGATTGTATCAATTTAAAATGCTCTTTTTCCTTATTTTCATGTCTGAAAAAGACCAATCCACACCAAAATAAGTCAATTGTGAGCCGCACTGAGGGGTGCGATTGAATCTCCGTCCATGCTTTTTCCATGTCTTCTGACCAATGAATATCGTCAAAAATCAAGATTGAACCTTCGTGGGTGTGGGCAAGGGATTGATGAAAATACTGCATGGTAGGTTCGTAACGATGGTTGCCGTCGAGGAAAGCCAAGTCCAACTTTCCCACTTTATGAAGGGTGTTTTTATAAGTTTCATTGAAATTGCCCACCACTATTTTGATGCGTTTTTCAGAGGCTACGATGGGGATTAATTTTTCATAAACGGCGGCGTAATTGAGCATTTCGAGGTTCGCTCGTTTGAGTCCAATTTTGTTAAAAGTGTTATAAAACCAATCAAAATTGCGCCTCGCTGTTTGAGCAATGGCGGTTGAACCCTCTAACGTGAAAATTTGTGTTTCTGTGGGGCATCCCTCCGTAATGTAGAGCGTAGAAACGCCCAAAGATGTACCTAACTCAATGATTGTCAAGGGTTTATAGGTATTACAAATATGAAATAACCACTGGCATTGGAAGGCTGGCGATAGGGCAGAGGCGGCAATGTCACGCACTCGACGTTGCTTTTTCGTGCCGTCAACGTGAGAACCTGCACCAAAATCTTCGACTGCCAAAACGTCCTTTGATGCTAAGAGTTGGTCCCTCAGTATTTCGGCTTCTTTGAAGACATAAAACTGACGATTTTCTTCCAAAACGCTGTTGATAAACTCAAAGACGAAGGGAGAATGAACGTTGTATTTTGTTTTGGCTTTGTGATAAAACTTAATAAATCGTAAGGCTATTTTGAACGTACCGAACATTTCTTTTTTAGTTGATAATTTATAATGGATAACGGATAATTTGGATATGTCCGAAATTAATTCATAAAATTGTGTCGCAAAGAAACAATATTTCTTTTGTAACCTTTCTTCGATTTTTAACACAACTTTAAAACCTTGTTTTTTACATAAAAATAATAAGTCAAGCGATGGTGCGTTTTTAAGCTACGAATTTTGGGCTACGAATTGTGGACTACGAATTGTGGACTACGAATTTTACGAATTTACGAATTTACGAATTTTGGGCTACGAATTTTTCTAATTTACGAATTTACGAATTTTGGGTTACGAATTCTACATGTAATGATACGTAATAATGTGTATGCTAAAATTCGTAAATTAGAAAAATTCGTAGCCCAAAATTCGTAAATTCGTAAATTCGTAAATTCGTAAATTAGAAAAATTCGTAGCCCAAAATTCGTAAATTCGTAAATCAACTATTAAAAAATAAACAAGATTATGTTAGATAAAATTAAAAAACCGTTCTTAATGCTGCTTTTTCTCTCAGTTTGGGGGCCCCTCAGTATTTCGGCTCAATCTTACGGTACGGCGTTGGGTGTGCGGGTTTCTGATGGCTTTGGCTTCACTTTGCAGCAACAAGTGACGGTGCATACGACGGCGGAGGTGATTTTGCAATCGGGCTTTCAGCAAAAAGATGTGACTTTGACGGTATTGGGTGAGCTACACAATAGTCTTTTGACTCGTGGTTTCAATTTCTACGTGGGTGGTGGTGTGTATCATCGGTGGCTTGAAAAGAATGAGAATTTGATTGTGATGCCGACTAATCCGTGGGGTATTTCGCCCATCATGGGTTTGGAATTGACGATGGGTAAGTTGAATTTTTCAGCTGACTTTAAACCCAATATCCGTTTGGCAGGTTCGGGCGGTGATGCTTTTGAATGGCGTACGGGCATTTCCATCCGCTATAAATTAGCGGGTCGTTATTTTAAAGATGATAGTTGGAAGTTTTGGAAAAATTGGTTTTAAATTGAAGCGGTTTCAACACGAATGAGTCAAATGTTAAAACGAATTACTCAAATCCTTAAATCCTTAAATCCGTGTACAAGCTAAATAATTACAAAAAAGTTGAATTGCTTTCATGGCGGTTCAACTTTTTTTATACAAAAATCGAATTATTTTTCTAATTAAATAAATTTATAATTTTTTGGAACACATTTTGTTTTTGAATGATAATATTGATAATCCAGAATCATATTTAACGAAGCCCTATGTTCTCTTCCTTTAACCACGCATTTTATTAAGATTTATACACAAAGAATTTATCTAATTGATTTTGCGTTGATAATCAATCAGATACATATTTGATTATTTACACTTTTTGATAATTACAAGAAGGTTGTGCATAATATGGCACGATTTTCGGTTTATATGTTAAATTAATTTGTAGTGTTTTTTATAGACAAAACCATTTTAGCGGAGTCGAGTGTTCACAATTAAGTTTTTAGGTTAAACTATTGATTTCCCATAAATTACGGAATAACTTGCTTTTGAATCCAAGACTAAAAAAAGTTAGCATACATGAAAAAACTTTTACTCTTTAGCGTCCTTTTATTTTTATCTACTTTCATCACAGCGCAAACCAACTTTATCAAACAAGATTCGGTTTTTGCGCAGTCTTCTGACTGTGTGGGTGGTGTGAAAACCTGTATTGATAGCCTCACCATTTTTGATGCGCTTAATTATACTTTTCTGTTAGATGGACAGGTTTATAATCCTACTGTTTTTGAATCTTGTACGGTTGATACAATTTATCAGTATAATTATAAAGCTATTTACACCAATGGAGAACAAGCACCAATTGAGTTGTTGGCTTCTAATATTAATGGAACATCTCGGAGTCAAGTTTTTCCAAGTTTTTCCACATTTTTAGATTCTTTAAAAATCTGGACACCTATTGGAAATTGGTATGCGGATACTACTCAAAGGTTTATCATTGATTATCCTTTGAGTGATACTTTTAAATTTAAAGGCTTAGTAGTAGGCAATTTCTACGATATTTTACCTAATCAAGGTTATAATTACAATGGTCTTCAATTGAGAGTTGCTCCTGGCTTTCATCAGTTTGTTGTAAATGATGTTACTAATGGCGTGAAAGATACTGTGAAATTAACAGCCGCTTGCATCCAAAAAGATACAATCAGACAAACTATAAACATAGGAAACAGTGCTGGTTATAGCGTCAACACGACACAACTTTTAGGAACTCCTCAGTCTGCAAGCTTCAAAAATCTTTGTGTATATTCTACAACCCACGTCAATTTTACGGGTTTATCAAGCCCCACTATCTCTTATGCGGGTGTTACGGTAGGTAGTGATACGGCGTGTTTAAAAATATGCGATCAATATGGTATTTGTGATACCACGATTTTGATTGTGACGGCACAATTAGCCCCTTCTCGAAAAGTAGTTTACAGAGATTCTGCGCTCATTGGCGGTGGTCAACAATCAAGATGCAGTATATTACAGCCTCTTGGTACAATTAGTGTATTCACGGAATTCAGTTGTGCTACGCCTCAAGCTCACGTTTCTTATGTCATAGATAAAGTAGGGGGTTGTATGAATTTCACAGCGGCATCGTTGGGTTTTGATACAGTTTGTGTTCGTGTTTGTAATACATTGGGTGTTTGCGACACGTCAACTTATATTTTGAAAGCATATAGTGCACCAGCGGTAATTGATACGCCTCGTACGCCAATTAATGATTTTGTAATCATTGGTACGCCAAAAGCAAATTGCAGTATTCAAAAACCTACGGGTACGGGATTGGTTTACAAGATAGAAAGCCAAAGCGTTACGGGTCACGTCAATTTCACTTTAGATGCGGTAAGCGGTTGTGTAAATTTTACGGGTACGGCGGTTGGACAGGATTCAATCCGAATTTTAACTTGCAATAGCACAGGTTCATGTTTAAGAACCATTTTTTATGTCAGTGCGCAAGTTGCAGTTGACACGCCTCGTTTTCCAATTACTAATTCAGTCATAATAGGTACGCCAAAAACGGTTAATAATATTCAAAAACCAACGGGAACGGGCTTCACTTATGTCGTCGAAAGTCAAAGTTCAACGGGTCACGTAAGTTTTGCGTTAGATGCTGTTGCGGGTACAGTCACTTTCACGGGCATTTCGGTTGGTCAAGATTCTATTCGTATTTTGACTTGTAACAGCACAGGCTCATGTGTTAGAACTATTTTTTATATCAATGCACAAAATCCAGTGGCTGCCCCACAAGGCACTCGCACAGTTTTCTTGGATACTGTGTCGCTCAATACAGGCGCAAAATCCCGTAATGATATTGTTAAGCCTTCTGCGCCCTTGAATTTCTTTAGAATTTTGACGCAAAGCACAGGAAAAGTTATTTTTAATTTAGATACAGTAGCCGCCATTATCAGTTTCACAGGCACGGCTTTGGGTACGGATTCAGTAAGCATAAAAGTGTGTAACGTGGCGGGAACGTGCGATACAACGGTCTATTATATTACTGTGAAAACGCCAGATACGCCTCGCACGGTTATTAATAAAACGGTAACAATTGGAACGCCACTTACGAGTAGCGATATTGTAAAACCAACTACTGGAACGATTGCGCCTTATGCCATCGAGAGCCAAAGTAGCACGGGTCATGCAAGTTTTGTATTGGATAATGTGGCTGGCACAATGACTTTTACAGGTCTTGCGGTCGGTACAGATTCAGTTCGAGTTTTGGTCTGTACGACATTGGGGCAATGCGTTAGAACGGTTTATTATGTTACTGTGATAGCTGCACCCGACACGCCTCGTTTCGTTTTCAATAAAACGGTAACAATTGGAACGCCTATTTCAAGTTGTGATATTAAAATACCTACAATTGGAACACCTGCACCTTACACGATTGAAAGCAAAAGCACCACGGGACACGTGACTGCAACGGTTGATAATGTAGGCGGTTGTATCAATTTGACAGGTTTAACGGTGGGTCAAGATTCGTTTAGAGTTTTGGTTTGTAACACTTTAGGCACTTCATGCGTGAGAACTGTTTACTACGTGACGGCTCAAGCTCCCATAGTTGTTTCACAAGGCACTCGAACGGTTAAAACTGATGTCGTGACGATTGGCGCAGGTGCAAAAACACGCACGGATATTGTGAAACCAACAGGTACGATAAATTCATTTAAAATAATAGGTCAGAGCACATTGGGTCACGTAACTTTTGTTTTGGATACGATAGTAGGCTCAATTAGCTTCACAGGTTTAACGGTTGGAACGGATTCGGCACGAGTAATTGTGTGCAACACATCAGGCGTGTGCGACACGACGACATATTTCGTCACGGCACAAACGCAAGCTCTTGTGGGTAGAAAAAGCACATTCCAAGATTCTGTAATCATTGGTCAACCCGCAAAAACCCGTACCGATATTTTGATACCAACGGGTACGATAGCTACCATAAAGGACGTATGTTCTTATGCAAGAACGCATGTACAATTCAACATTGACCAAATTAATAATAGAGTATCTTTCTTTGGATTAAATCCATCGGGGACGGATTCGATTTGTATTCAAGTTTGTAACACGCAAGGCTTGTGTGATACGACTATTTATAATGTGAAATCAATACCCGTAATTACCAATTATAAACCAGGTAAAGTTACTTATATTGACTCAGTAGCCATAACAGGTTTGCCACGTCAGCGTTGTGATTTGAGATTACCGCCTGGTAATATTGTTAGTTTTGATAATTACTGCCCAGCGGGTGCGAATCCAAGAGTCCAGTTTACGATTGATGCCGTAACGAATTGCGTTATTTTCAAAGGCTTATCTTCTGGTGTCGAAACGGGTTGTTTCAAAGTGTGTAATTCATTGGGTCAATGCGACACTACAATTTACATTATTCGTTCAAGACCGACTATTTCACCTAAAATCAGTGGTTCATTTATCATAAAAGACACAATTACTGAGGGGGCCACTCGTACACGTGGTGATTTGGAAATTCCTGATGGTGCAATTACTTTTTTCGCTAATATTTGTCCAAACAACTCTGGTAATGAAGTGTTTTTTGCCATTGATCCAGTTTTAAAAACGATTACTTATCAAGGCGTAAAAGCAGGATTTGATACAGCTTGCATTAGGGTTTGTAACGTTAATCAAGTCTGTGATACGACTATTTTTATCATAGAAACCAAGCCCAAACAAGTGGTAGGAGGCAATCGTAAGTATTTCTTAAATGATTCATTGATTGTCGGAAACATTCGCTCTAAGTGTGATTTGACACAGCCATTTAATGCGACGACTATTAGAAATCTTTGCCCAACGTCGTCTGGCAACGAAGTGCGTTTTGACATCAATCTAACAACTCGTTGTGTCACCTACACGGCCGTTGCGGTGGGTGTGGATACAGCTTGTATAGAAATATGTGATGGTAGTAATGTCTGTGATACGACTTACATGTACATAAAAGGTAAAACGGATGTAGTGCCTACCATAACGCCGAGTATTGAGCGTATAACAATAAAGATAAATGAGCGCATCAAATTCTGTCCTGATACGACTGAATTGGCGGGTTCACCCATCACTTCCATAAAGTTCTGTGAGGTCACTAATTATGACAATGTTGATTTTACGTTGTTGTTTAATGATCCTAAAAAATGCGTTTTGATTGGTGGTTTGTCGGCGGGTAATGACACTTTCTGCATTGCCATTCTAAATCAAGCGGGATTCTCAGATACAACGAGGATTTATGTAACGGTACTTGCTGATACGTTCAGACCCTCAGTGGGCTATGATTCCATCGCTTTAAAAATTGGTGAATCGGGTCAGATTTGTCCAGATCAATCTGAATTGTGGTCGGGCATTATCACCGATTTGAGAAATTGTACGACTACTAACGTCACGCATTCAACCATGATACTCAACAATCAAACGAAATGCGTTGAATTTAGAGGGCTTTCTGAAGGACGAGACACGATGTGTGTTGTGCTTTGCAATTCAAAAAATATTTGTGATACAACCATTATTTATGTGAATGTATCGAGAGATACGGTGAAGCCAATTTCGAGTACCGAGGTCGTGACCGTTAAATTAGGCGAAACGTTGATTTTTAATAAGATAGACTCGACTCAAATATTTGGTGCCGTGGATACTACTTATGATGGTTGCCCCGCAAAACATGGCACTCATGCGCTGTTGAGTTTGGACAGGATTGCCAAAACAGTAACGATAAAAGGTAGGGCAGTGGGTGGCCCTGATACGATGTGTATTGTGGTTTTCAACAAACTGTCAAACCTTCGGGATACAACATTCCTTTTGGTGACGGTTAAAGATACAGCCACGGTTGTACCAATTGACATCATGGCGAATGACGATTTCATAGATTCGGTCAAATTAGGCACACGAAATTTACCAATATTTGTATATGCTAACGATATATTAAAAGGGAAAATACCAGTGTCTCTAACAATTGTTTCACCGCCTACAAAAGGAACGGTTGATACCATTAGTTTCCGTGCTGGATTGCTTAATTATTCAGTGGGTCGCTCTCCTAATTCATGTGGTATTGACACATTCAGATATAGAGTTTGCGTATTGAATGGTACAGATACAGTATGCAGTGAAGCAACGGTAAACGTGACTATTATTTGTTCAGATATTTTGAAAGTAGCCAATGGATTTTCACCCAACGATGATACATACAATGAGACTTTCTTCATAGATGGTTTGGCGGCATATCCTGATAATACGGTGCTTGTTTACAACCGTTGGGGTAATGAGGTTTTGAAAGCTAAAAACTACGAAAACGATTGGCATGGCGATTGGAAAGGAAAAAATCTGCCCGATGGTACTTACTTCTATTTGATCAGAGATGATGCAAAAGGAGAAGTTTTACAGACAGGTTGGGTTGTTATCAATCGTTAAAATTTGTATTAGAGTTGTCAACTTTTTTAAAGTTGACAACTCTAAACACCCCCTCAGTATTTTTAAGTTTATTAGACATTTTTCTAACAATCATGGAACGATATTTGTCTATTTAAGAATGTAAATACACCAAATAGGGTAGATAGATAATGCTTGACTACACATTGTGCAATATCATCTCCACGACAAGAAATTGAAACATACTTTGAGAAAACTTTTTTATTAAAACTTAGGCTTATCCTCCCGCATCCTATTTTTTACAGAAAATGATTAGGAATTAAAAATTAAGAATTTAAAAATTAAAGCGCATAACTTATTGATTATCAATTATTTATGAAATTTAATAAAAGTGCTTAGTTTTATTATTACGTGTTGGGTTTAATGGCTCAATTCTTAATTTTTAATTTTTAATTGTTTTTAATGCAATGAGAAAACTTTTACCATGTAAATAAGGATAAACCAATTCCGTGAATTTATCCACATTAAAACTCTTAACGATGAGAAAATTTTTCACACTTTTAGCTCTAACTGTATTTTCTACGGTTGTAGGCATGGCTCAACAAGATCCCATGTTTACCAACTACATGTTCAACTCTTTGATTTTCAATCCAGCGTATGCTGGTAGTAAAGATCATCTTGCGGTAAATCTTTTGCATCGCACGCAATGGTGGGGCATCAATGGTGCGCCAACTACGCAGTCATTAACGATTCACACACCTATGCGCAGTGAGCGGGTTGGTTTGGGTTTAACGGTCGTGAATGATAAGATTGGCCCATCAAACTCAATCAATGCAAACGTGGCTTTTTCTTATCGTATTCCCGTTGGAAAAGGCAAATTGTGCATCGGTCTTCAAGGCGGTATGACAAGCTACCGAGCTGATTTTACGCAACTGACGCTTGAAAATGGTGGTGATGCTGCTTTTGCTGATGCCAAACCAAACTTGTTGAAACCAAACATTGGAGCGGGTATTTATTACTACTCTAAGCGTTTTTACGCAGGTATTGGCGTGCCTCGATTGATTGATTCGGATTTATCAAAAGCGACGACATCAACGGGTCAAACAGAGTTGTATGCAAAACAATTCCGTCACTATTTTTTCTCATTGGGTGGAGCGATTCCATTGCGTGGAAATGCCTTGATTTTCAAACCATCTATCTTAGTAAAATCATCGGCACCTGACAGCCGTTTGAGCAGAAATCCAGCGTTCAACAACTTTGGTGCACCGACTGAATTCAACATCGATTTGTCTCTATTCTTCCAAGAAACTTTGTGGGTAGGTGTTTCAGGTCGTTCAGCCATTGAAGCGTTCAACAAAACAAGTTCTTATGATTCAGTTGACTTTTGGGTGTCTTATTATTTGTCAAATGGCTTGCGCATCGGTGCAGCTTATGACTATACTTTGACTAAATTACAAACAAAAGCGGGCGGTTCAGTTGAAATCATGTTAGGTTATGAGTTTGACTACAAAACCAAGCGTACAGTTACACCACGTTACTTCTAAGATTTTAGATTAAGGATATTAAGATTTATATATAATCCTAATATTCTAACAGCTTATTATCTTAAAATCAAAAACTTGGTATGATTTTTTCTTTTAAATTAAGAAATAATCAATTGCGTTATTTTTTTGCGAAAATACTGAGGGGTCTCCTTTTAGAGTCTCAATAAGTAATAAGTAATAAGTAATAAGTAATAAGTAAAAAGCAATACGATTAATAAATAATTTTTCGAGTATTCACTTTTAATGTAAAGATTTTCTAAACAAATCTCCTAAGCGGGAGATGGAATTAACAAGACGAGATTAAGAAAGTCAAAAGTTTTAGTTAAAGGTTTTAGTTGATTCAACGAATAACCAATAACAAATAACCAATAACACCTTTCTTTTTTAAGTAATTTAAACTTGCTATGATGAAATTCAGAAACTTTTACGCTCTAGCAACGGTACTATTTTTATCCATCAGTACCCTCTCGGCTCAATCAGGTAAGCTTGACAAAGGCAAGCGTTATATGAAAGAGTTAAACTATCAAGGTGCCATTGAGTTATTCACTGCCGTCCTTGCTAAAGGCGACAACCCCGAAGCAAAAATCAACCTTGCTGAGTGCTATCGCAAAATCTCGGATTCCGAAAATGCGGAATTCCTCTACGGTCAAGTGGTGCGCTTGCCCGAGGCTCAACCCATCCATTATCTCTACTACGGTGAGATGCTCCAACGCAATGGCAAATGTGACCTTGCTAAAGAGTGGTATGCTAAGTTCAACACGGCCGTGCCTGAAGATGTGCGTGGTCAATACATGAGCAAAGCCTGCGACTATGAGCAAGAACTCAAAACCAAAGGTGTGGACATTTACACGGTTCAAAGAGCAACTTTCAACTCCGACGTTGATGATTTTGGTGCTACGATGTACAAAGACGGTATCGTTTTCGCTTCCGAGCGTGACAAAGGTGTTGCCTTCAAACGTGCCCACAGTTGGACGGGAAGACCATTCCTTGAGCTTTACTATGTCCCTTTCAAAAACAATGGTTCGGATGTGACTTACGGTCGTCCAGAAAAATTTTCTGACGAAGTTAACAGTAAGTATCACGACGCAATGGTTACTTTCGATAAAGGTCAAGAAACCATGCTTTTCACGCGCAACAATTACTCAAAAGGTAAAACTGGTGGCGATGATGAAGGTGTTATGAAATTGAAGATTTATTCTGTTTCTAAAAAAGGTAAAACTTGGGGTAACGAGGTAACGCTCCCTTTCAACAGCGACGAATACTCTTGCGCTCATCCTACTTTGACTGAAGATGGTACAAAATTATATTTTGCATCGGATATGCCAGGTGGCTTCGGTGGCATGGATATTTACGTTTCTGAAGTAGAAGGCGGTAAATTTGGCCCTCCTACTAATCTTGGTCCGGGTGTAAATACTGAGGGGCATGAAGTTTTTCCTTTCATCCACAAGTCAGGTCGTCTTTACTTTGCTTCTGACGGACATCTTGGCTTGGGTGCTATGGACATTCTTTATGTTGACCCAAAAGACGGTGGCACATGGTCGGCTCCTGAAAATCCGGGCGCACCCATCAATTCAAAAGACAACGATTTCTCCATTTCTTTAAGTGAGGACGGAACAACAGGTTTCTTCTCTTCTAACCGCACAGGTGGCGCAGGCAGAGACGATATTTACAGCTTCGTCAAGATGGCAATGCCATTGAAAGTCTATGTTTATGATGCCGTTACGATGGAAGCATTGGAAAACGCTACTGTAAATATTGAGCAACTTAAAAAGACATTCAAGACAGGCAAAGACGGTAAAGGCATGGTTGAAATGAAATTCAACACTTGTGCTGACTTTGTAGCCTCTTTAGAAGGTTACGAAATGGCTACTAAAAATGGTTGCGTAAAAGACGCTACCAACACCGATAATCCAGTTTTGGAAATTCCTTTATTGAAGGTTTTCAAACACACCGTAGAAGGTGTTGTTTTCGACCTCAGCTCAGGCTTACCAATGGAAGGTGCAATAGTAACAATGGTTGGTTGTGACAAAGCAGACTCTACAAAGACTGCAACCACGGATGCCAACGGTCGTTATTCATTTGAATTAGAAAAAGATTGCTGCTACAAATTGAAGGCAGAAAAAGATAAATACCTCAGTGGCGGTTTCACACCCGATACCGTTTGCACAAAAGGTTTGAAAGAAAACAAAGCGTATTTAGTGAATTTGAATTTGCAACCAACAACGGTTGGTTCAACTCCTACACGGATTGATACAAGTTCAACTCCAGGAGGTGTAATGCCGCCAAAAGGTGATGTAACAGGTGCTAAACCTCCTGTTAAACCTAAAAAAGGAGACCCTAAATATGATGAGAAGAAAGGTTTGTATGTTGTTAATGGAAGACCTGCTAAAGGAACAATTAATGGTGTAACTTATAAAGATGGACAGATTGTAAATACACCTGATGGCCCATTTGTTGTGTCACCAACCGTTAATCCTAATGACCCAACTGCAATTTCATATTTATTGCACATCTATTACGATTTTGACCAAGCCTTCATCCGTGATGAGTCAAATCCAGAATTGAACAAGTTATTGAAGATGATGACTGAAAATCCAAACTACATCATCGAATTGTCTTCACACACAGATGCTCGTGGCTCTAATGGTTACAACAACCGATTATCTCAACGCCGTGCAGAAGCAGTGGTTCGTTGGTTGGTATCAAAAGGTGTAGAACGTGACCGTTTAGTACCTCGTGGCTACGGTGAGTCAATCGCAACCAACAAATGTGTGAACAACGTACCATGTGCTGAGAAAGAACATCAGATGAACCGTCGTACCGAATTCCGTGTATTGGGTTGCAAAGGTTGCATAGATCAAGGTAAAGAGAAATTATCACAACCAAACAAAAATGCTAAAGTAGATAACTGTAAAGGCTGTCCTTTTTAGTAGATTGTTAGGCTAAACTACCAGAAAATATCAAATCAACAATGTTAAAATTAGGGTGAAATACTGAGGGGGTAAGTAATAATGTTTAGAAAATTTTGTTGTAAGTCATTGAATATCAATGTATTATGTACAGTCTTAATACTAAATACTTGTTACTAAATACTCTTTTTCTATTCATTCTGATTCAACACTATAATTTTTGGCTAGAGTAAAAGTGAATATATATTTGGGGTGATTGTCGTTATGGCAGTCACCCTTTTTAAATTTTAGCACTATCCTTGTAGATTGTAAGATAGAAATTTAACTTTGCATCTCAAATAGAATAGAGTAACACGCTTCCATTAGAGAATAAAGATTCAACAGTAACAATTTCTGGTTTGAAATCTATGATATTATATCAATTAGTATCCCCTCAGTATTTTTTCAATAATGATTGATTTAATAGTGCAATTCGAAAATTTAAAAAAAATCAAAGATTAAAATATTATAATTTATGGCTAATTTAAAAATAGAGAATTTTAGAGCGATTAAAACAGCCGAAATTGAAGTCAGTGATTTTTTGGTTGTTATTGGCGAACAAGCGAGTGGCAAGAGTACAATTAGTAAACTCATTCACTACTTTAAATCCTTGAAGAAAGATGCCGTGGACTGCCTTTCAGAACATCAAGCAGATAACCAAAAGGCTAATTTAGAAACGCAGCAGAAAATCAATATTAAAGCGCAAAAGAGATTTTATCAACTTTTTGGATCTACAAAAAATGAAGTCTTTACTATAAAATACACATATACGAATGATAAGACAATAACAATAAAGCAAAATCTAAATGATAAATCGGTAAATGTTGATATTTCTTTTTATCTAAGTGATTGGCACGATATAGTTAAAAAATATAGTCAGTTTTTAAACGATTTCGGTCAGAGTTCAAACGGTTCATCTCTAAATTCTGATAATATTGTTGAAGTTAAGCGAAAAAAAGAGCGAGAAAAATCAGAAAGAGAATTTTCCGAAAAAATAAATGCCTTCTTTGGTGATACTGATAGAAGGCGAAACTACATACCCGCCAGCAGAAGTCTAATTTCGTCATTGGCTTCATCATCTGGCAGACGGAATGCCATTGATTTTTTTTCAAAAACTAATACTGACTCTACTTTTGATAATGACGTGACGAAATATTTTGACATAACAGTAGGTGACTTTTTTAATGAAATAGAGCGCATTAAAGAAGATGTTTTGAAAAAAAAGCAATTATCCGAAATTGTTGAAAGTGCCGAAGGTGCTAAAAAAAATTCATTACAACTTTTTTATGACCAATTAAAAAAGATATTAAAAGCGGATTACAAATTAGTGAATGAAAGAGAGGAACTTGTTTCCAATGAGTTTGCAAAACCCATTTTATTAGAATTTGCTTCATCTGGACAACAAGAAATTGTTTGGATTTTATTGTGTCTTTTCGTTTGGACTAATGAAGATTATCCCACTTCGGTTGTTATTGAAGAACCCGAAGCCCATCTTTATCCCAAAACTCAAAATTTAGTATTGCAGTACATTTCCCAGTTTTTTAATGCCAACAAAGGGAATCAAGTTATTATCAATACTCATAGCCCTTATTTAATTTTAGCATTGAATAATTTACTGTTTGCCCATCAAGTGAACAGCGAACAGATTACCAAAAGTACACAAATAGGAAAAGAAAGTTGGCTTGATCCTAAGCGTTTTGGCGCTTATATCGTAGAGAATGGAACGGTTAGAACAATATTTGACGCAGGAGAAGGCTTAATATCTGAAAGTATGTTAGAACAAGAAGCTACCGCCATAAATGATGTTTTTCAAAAAATATCCGACTTTTATCAACCAAATAATTAAAAATTATGCCAGAAATCGTTTCTACGAAAACTAAAATCGAAAGTGCTTTTGGTGTTGCTAAATGTATGGAAATTATTGATAAAGATTTTGGTGTTTTTGACCCAGCGACAGAAAATAAAGAGTCAATTGAATCTTGTCAAGTTGTTCAAAAAGAAAAAGGACATTTTCAATTTACCAATTCAAAAAATCAAGCAATAAATTTTATTGCTATTGATAAATGTTTAATTAACGATGATGAACGGTTTAATCGTAAGTGCGATTATGCTTTTCATAACGAAGTGGACTTTTATTTTGGAGAAATTAAAAAGGTCAGAGACACACACGATAGTCGTAAAAGAGCAAGGAAAGAGGCCAGAGTACAAGTTGCAAATACGATTAAAACCTTTTCAAGTAAACAAATACCGATTGATAAGTTTAAAGTATATGGATTAATTACCATTGTTAAAAATGAGAGAGTACCTGTTGTTTTTAAGAAAATAGGTGTAGGTTCAGCTTTTAATGATATGGGTGTAGATTTGCAAAGGGCTAATAAGATATTTATTGATTTTAAAGTAAGACTTCTTGAAGGAAATAATTTGAATATGAATTTTATTGATGATATTATTGAAAACGACTTAGAAACGGGCAAACACAAGTCCATTCTAACCCGTTTTCCACCCGAACCAAATGGCTATTTGCACATCGGTCACGCCAAATCTATTTGTTTAAATTTTGGTTTGGCCAAAAAATATGGCGGCAAAAC
>JAYTMW010000753.1:0-1868 GCA_043728105.1 Saprospiraceae bacterium
ACACGAAATTGCCAATGTTTTGGGCAAAGAGGGCATCTATTATATGTTGGAAAATGGACGAAAAGTGCCTTTCAAATTCAACTTTGGTGCGCCCTCATGCGTACCCGCCACCATTTTTGAAACCGCAGGGGCAGAAGTGACCGTTGAAGATATTGACGAATTACTCGCTCGTGAAGATGTCAAATACTTAGCTGAAATGATGAATTATCCAGGCGTTTTGTACGATGACCCATCAGTATTGGCGAAGTTGGCGGTGGCAAAAAAGCACGGAAAACCCATTGACGGACATGCTCCTGGCCTAATGGGCGAACAGGCTTTAAACTACATATCAAAGGGTATTTCGACCGACCATGAGTGTTATAAGCACGAAGAAGCCTTGTTTAAACTCCAAAATGGTATGAAAGTAATCATTCGAGAAGGTAGTGCAGCGAAGAATTTTAATACCCTCGCACCGTTGATTCCGCAATGGTTTCACCTTATGATGTTTTGTTCCGACGACAAACATCCCGACGATTTGATGATTGGACACATCAATTTATTGGTAAAACGTGCTTTGGCATTGGGTTTCGACCTTTTTTCTGTCCTTCAAATGGCATGTGTCAATCCCGTTGAACATTATCGACTCAACGTAGGCACTTTGCGGGAGGGCGATGCAGCGGATTTTATCGTCATTGACAATCCACGTGATTTTAATATTTTACAGACTTATATTGACGGCAATTTAGTGGCTGAAAACGGTCATAGCTTTATTACAACCGAACCCGAAAAAATCCTCAATAACTTCAATATACAACCTAAAAAACCTTCTGATTTTGAGATTACACTTCAAAATGACCTCATTAATGTCATAGAATGTTTAGACGGGCAGTTGATTACCAATAAAATTCAAGGTAAAATTTTATTAAAAGACGGAAAAGGGGGCCCCTCAGTATTGGACGACATTTTGAAGGTTGTCGTCGTCAATCGCTACTTTGATGCACCCGTGGCAGTGGCTTTTATCAAAAATTTTGGGCTAAAAAAAGGGGCAATAGCGTCTTCGGTGGCCCACGATTCACACAATATAATAGCTGTCGGCGTGGATGATGCGAGTATTTGCGCTGTTGTCAATGCTATAATCGCTGAAAAAGGGGGCTTGGGCGCAACCGATGGGACACATACAGAAGTTTTGGGTCTGCCCGTAGCGGGTTTGATGAGTACCGAAAGTTGCGAAATTGTGGCAGCTAAATATGAACGATTGGTAAAAACGGCAAAGGATTTAGGATCAACTTTGGGTTCGCCTTTTATGTCGTTATCGTTCATGGCTTTGCTTGTTATTCCGAATTTGAAACTCAGTGATAAAGGACTTTTTGATGGGGAGAAGTTTGTATTCTGTTCGCTTGAAGCATAAAAACAAAATAATTCTTAAAAAAAGGCAGTTCCAAACTGCCTTTTTTTAAGTTCAATTCAAAATTTCTGTATTTTTTATTTATTTTTTCTGTATAAAATCTGTATTTTTTGTTCAAGTAAGAAAAAAATATTTAGGAACAAATCTTTAATTTCGGAAAAGAGGCTACGAAATATAATTTTAAAATACAAAAACCATTCGAGAAACAAGAATATACAGCTTTTTTTTAAGATTAGAGCCGATTTTGAGATAAAATACGATAAGTAGAGGTAGTCGTTTTTAAAATTGCTTAAAACGTAATTTTTCCACATCTTCAATTCTCAAAATTCTATGATATTTTTCTTAAAAAATTATAAAATACAGATTTTTTCTTTATTTTCGCCTTAAATTTTAAAGTAAATTTCTTTATTCAAATTTTTATCTTTATTTTTTCTTTATAAAATCTGTATATTTACTTTAATTTTTCTTTATTTAAAAAATACTT
>JAYTMW010000754.1:0-2425 GCA_043728105.1 Saprospiraceae bacterium
AACATTTTTAAGGCTAAATCCAAGAACCAAAAATTACAACACCCGATTGTTTTATGTTTTTAAAACATTTTTTCATCCTCTAAATTTTTAAATAAATGAAAATTAAAACCGAATTGCTCGACTCCATTAATGACACAAAAATCGCTGACTCTATTCATCAAAAAGTGTTGCTGTTGAATCACTTTTTTAGCCACATTAAAAAAGCCAATATCGTGTTTAAATCAGAAAAAAATACTTGTCAAGATGCCTGTGTTGCCGAAGTAACTTTGCACATTCCTAATGCTATTATTTTTATAAAAGAACGCAGTATTTGCTGTGAAAAAGCATTGGATAAAGCCTTGATTGGACTCAAATTACAGCTACTTCGGTACAAAGCAAAAAGATTGAGTTTGGGTCTTATGTGATTCGTTTTTTAATCTTATTTTTTTTGATTTTGTGGGATACTTTTTCGCATTTTTTTTTCGTAAAAATATGCCTCTTTTCTTTAATCAAATACCAAAATACCATAGCCATGAAAAAGATTAAAAATATGCTCATACCCACTGATTTTTCCGCTAAAATAAATGGTATTTTTCCTTACGTAAGAGACTTAGCGCAAACCTTAAATGCACAAATAACGGCACTTAATATCAACGATGATTTCCTTAAAACGCTCTCCAAAGAAGATGAAATGGAGCTGCAAAAAAACATCGAAACGTTGTTCAATAGTGCCATAAACAACCCAAACGGGATGGAAAAAACGCCCGTGAAGGTCAAAATACTGTTGAGTGCAACGAAATCCCGCACACTTGCGGGGAGGGGTCCCTTTCACCAATTTATGCCTTCAAAAAAAGGTGATTTATTGGTTATCAATCAAGCTGAATTGGGGCTTTTCTTATCAAAAACGATAAATATAAGCCTTTTTAAAGCATCGGCTAAGAGCAATTGCCCTGTGTTACTCGTGCCACAAAATGCCTCTTGGTCGCCAATTGAGCGCATTTTGTTTGCCAATGATGTTGAAACCATTACGCCCGCAATGGTACGAACCATATCCGATTTTGCGGAGCAATTTGATGCCGTTGTCCACTTGGTTCATGTTGTTGATAATGACAAAAAGAGTGAGGGTTTTACGAAGAAAAAATGGGATGATTTGTATCACAAAGCTGCCGCTTCGTCACCTTTCGTTTTACATAAAATAAAAGGCTCAAATACGGTGCAAAATTTGAAAAAATACGTCCAAAAACACCGCATTAATTTGACGGCATTTGTGAACAAACAACGGCATTTTTGGCATGAATTATTGCAATCTAAAATGAACCAAACTGCCGCCTTTTCAACGGGCTTACCAACCATGATTATGCACTGTAATTCGCTATCAGAAAAGACAAAATTATCGGGTCAAATTAATCAAATGTTTAATGGTTATACAATGGAAGGTGAGAGTCATTTTTTTTAACTTGTTGTAGCGGCGGATTCATACGCCGAAAGCGGGATTGAGTGTGTTATTTGCGTGATATTCGGCGGATGAATCCGCCGCTACATGAGGTTTAAAAGCCGTTTTAAAAATTGTAGTTTTACCACAAAAAACTTCATAATTCATTGATAATCAACACTTTGCGAAAATGAATAAATTTAGAAACAAAATAGTATGCGCATCATCAACAAATATTTATTAATCCTTCTTTTTTTAGGTAAAACATTTTTTTCTTTTTCGCAAGATACCGATTTAGGCAGTTGGAATATTATCAATGTAAAATATAACGCAGATAAAAAATGGAGCATTTTTGCCGAGGCGCAATTGCGTTCCTTAAAGTTCTATAATTTCTTTCATTATCATGAATTTAAGGGTGGTTTCAATTATCAAATACACCCAAATTTGAGTCTGACGTTGGCAGCGGGTAAATATGATACCTACCGAGAAGGCGGCAATTTCGTATCGCCCAAAAACAATGATGAGTTTAGAATATGGCCACAAATCATATTGTCACAATCAATTGGCAGCGTAAAAATAGAGCAGCGATACAGAGCAGAATTTAGATTTACAAGCAATGGTTATAGAAACAGATTTAGATATCGATTGGGTATTTCTAAACCGTTTGGGCGTGAAAAATCGGGCTATAAACCATTCCAAATAAATGCCAATTCTGAATTGTTTTTTACCACCAAAGAAGCCTATTTTGAACGCAGTAGAAGCCTGTTATCTATGAGTTATAAAATGACCAAACAAGTGTCATTTCAATTGGGTTATTTGTATCAATTTGATTATAAAATTAATGATGAAACAGGACGTAGTTTCTTAGTTACAGGTGTTTATTTTGAATTGTAAAAAATAATTGCAGCAATTCCTTATATGGAAAAAATAGAACCACAGATGACACAGATTAAACAGATTAACGCTGATTTTTTTCTGTTTTAACTAAAAAATCATGTTTAAATCAAAAGAAAT
>JAYTMW010000755.1:0-2428 GCA_043728105.1 Saprospiraceae bacterium
GTAATAACGGGTTGCTGCCCCCAAAGAAACAATGGAAACAAGCAAACAAATGATAGTATATATTTCCTTAAAGTGGTCACGTTAATTTATTAAATAAAATTATATTGTGTCTTTTACCTTAAGAAACAAATACTATGCTAAAAAAGGCTTTTATAGTTATTGTGACTACCAATTTTAGAAAACATTGTTGATTTTAAGCAAAAAAGTATAAAATCCAAACGGTAAAACTGGCTAACAGGGCAGCATAAAACAGGTCGGATGACCATAAATTTTGATGGGCTGGTGCGCTTTTTACTTTCTTCCATTCATATAAAAATGGGACGAAAGTACCCAATGCTGCGGGGAGTGCCAAATACTGAGGGGGTGCTAATTTTAGGATTAAAATAAATAAAAATGGTATTTGTAAAAGACTGAAAATCAATAGCTTGTATCCAATTTTAGCCATTGGTAGAGTCATGCTTGATATGTCTTTTTTGCTTTCATTTTTCCAAATTTTACTTAAAATAAATTGAAGTAAAATGCAGAAAACAAAGGTGAGAAAAACACGGTGCATGAAATTCAAATTAGTGCCAAATATTGAGGGTATGTTTAAGGCTTTTTCATTAAAAAAATAATTATATATTTTTTCGACAATTAACCCAAAAACAGGCGCAGCCAACATCGTGACAACGGCGGTGCGTGGGTTTACATTTTTCCATAAAATGCCCATCACAAATGCCACCACAATGCCCGGCTTCAAATAAGATGTCCATGCCGACATCGTAAGGAAGATATTGTCTTTTGAGTTAGGATTAAAAGTAAAATAAGCTAAAGCAAGCGCAAGAAAAGCTACTGCCACAATTGACTTCTTTCCAAACACAACTATTTGATTATCAAGGGCTTGTGTATTGATAAATTTACGATAAATGTCCATCGAAAGCATCGTGGAAAGTGAGTTCATCATGGAATAAATGGTCGCAAAAATAGCGGAAATCAGACCCGCTAAAATGAGTCCTTTTAAGCCCAAATACTGAGGGGTCACCACCAAATTCATCAAATTGAGATAAACATCATCAGGCAGTGGCATGTTATTAGGTTGCCGTTGTTTAAAAATGTAAAATGCCGCCACACCCGCCGCCACGGTGAAAAACGGAATCGTCAGTTTCAAAGCACCCGCCACGATTGTACCCAAGCGTGCGTCACGGTCAGTAGCCGCCGCAAGCACTCGTTGCACTTGATATTGATTGGTTGTCCAGAAGAAAAATTGTAGAATCATCAAACCCGAAAACACACCCGTCCACGGGAGTTTCGGATGATTGGGTGGCAAATAAAGGTGCATTTTCTGTTCAGCAAGTGGCATCGAGCGGTCGAGAGCCAATAATCCACTGAATCCATTTATTTCAGGTTGTAAAAATGCCAAACTCCCTACTGTCACAACCGCCACAACCATCAAAACAGTCTGAATATTATCCGCAATCACCACCGACTCCATGCCACCAAAAACGGAGAACAAACATGTGACAGATGCAATGACTAAAAGTGCCGTCAAATAGCTCATTTCTAAGGTGCTTCCTTGAAAAAATACGCATAAAGTACGTGCGCCCAAGTAAAAACCACCCACCAAAAGAATTAAAATGAAAAGAATATTCAGAATAGAGTAGGCGGTTTTGGCCCCCTCAGTATAACGTGCGCCCAGCCACTCCGAAAGCGTAAAAACCTGTTGCCGACGATACAAAGGAATAAAAATATAAGCCAAAGCCAAGATGGCGGGAATCGCCAAAACCTCATAATGGCTTTGCGCAAAACCGATGCTGTACCCAACGCCCATCATGCCGATTATCTGTTGCACGGACACATTCGTACCATAAATTGACCCTGCAACTGACCACCAACGCAAGCTACGCCCCGCCATGAAGTAGTCTTCCGAGGTCTTTTTCTTGAAAAAACCAAAGAAAATGCTTCCGAAATTGATAATCAAAATCAAGAGAATGAGTAGCGTAATATCGAGACGGCTGAGTTGGTTGAGCATGATATTCGTTTTTGCTCAAAATTAAAAAAGCCTTGAAGAAATGATGTTCTTCAAGGCTTTTTTTATTTCACTTCTTCAACTAAAATTTTCAATTCAGGATTTTCTTCTAAAAAAATCTCTAACCGTTTTCGACTCACAATGAAGGGAATTCTATCGCCAAACAAGGCTTTTTCCTTCAAAACAAGTGTGCCGTAGCTGAAAAGAAAGCCTTTTGATGTTTCTATTTTTTGGATATATTCATGTTTGTAACGCACATTTTTGAAATAATTTGTCACGTACATAAACTCGGAAGTGGCATCTATGCGCTTCAATCGAAATATCGTTTTGTAGAAAATAAATAAAAATAGAGCGAGGAAGATGCCCAATCCTATCCCCAAATTTGAGGTACTCAACCCACCCACTTGCGTCTTACTGGTGAAC
>JAYTMW010000756.1:0-5046 GCA_043728105.1 Saprospiraceae bacterium
CAGCGATTCTCGCTATTAAAGTTATTTAAAATATGAAGTGCTTTAATCCAATGGGTTTTAACCCATTGTGTCAATATTTTATCCGCAATGGGTTAAAACCCATTGGATTTCGCCCCTCTATATATAAAATAATTTTAATAGCGAGAATTACTGACTGTGTCTATGTGTTAAAAAAATAACTCTTATTTCTCTTTTTACTCTGTGTGAAATTAATTTATACGTTAAACAAGAAGTGCATCACATCACCGTCTTTCACGATATATTCTTTGCCTTCAAGGCGCAACCTACCTGCGTCACGAGCCTGTTTTTCACCGCCCAAAGTCACATAATCATCATAGCCAATCACCTCCGCACGGATAAAACCACGCTCAAAATCGGAGTGAATGACACCCGCCGCTTGTGGAGCAACCCAACCTTTATTAATGGTCCAAGCTCGTACCTCTTTTACACCTGCGGTGAAATAAGTAATCAAATTCAAAATGCTGTAACAACCACGGATGACTTTATCAACACCTGGCTCAGAAAGACCCATTGCCTCGATGTATTCCATGCGCTCTTCTTTGGTTTCCAGTTCAGAAATCTCAGCTTCAATTTGCGCACAAATCAAAATTACATCCGCTTTTTCCGCCGCAATCACTTTTTTAATGGCTTCGGTGTGGTGATTGCCCGTAGAAACCGATGCTTCATCCACGTTACACACATATAGTAATGGTTTCGCCGTGAGCAAAAGCATTTCGTTCATAATGGCAATATCTTCCACATCATCTAAATGTAACGTGCGGGCAGGGTTGCCGTCTTCCAAATGCTTGTAAATGCGTTCAACCGTTTCCAAAGCCTTCAAAGCATCTTTGTTGCCGCCTTTTGTGTTCTTTTTGGCAGTATCAATCTTTTTTTCAGCCGTCACCAAATCCTTTAAAATCAACTCATTGTCAATAATCACTTTATCCCTCACGGGGTCAACTGAGCCTTCCACATGCACCACATTGTCGTCGTCGAAACAACGAACAACGTAAACAATGGCGTTCACCTCACGAATATCATTCAAAAATTGATTGCCCATGCCTTCCCCTTTTGATGCGCCTTTAATCAAGCCCGCAATGTCCATAATCTCAACCGTAGTCGGTTGAATTTTTTGAGGAATAACAATTTCAGACAATTTATCCAACCGAGGGTCGGGAACGGTGATGATACCTTTATTCGGATCTTTGGTTGCAAACGGATAGTTAGCTGCCAAAGCCTTAGCGGAAGTCAACGCATTGAAAAGAGTAGATTTACCAACGTTAGGCAAGCCAACAATACCACATCTTAAAGCCATAATATTACGATTTTTAATTATTGTTCTTAAACGGGCGCAAAGGTAGTTTTTTTTGGTTTAAAAAGTAGAGAAAGAGCAAAAATACTGAGGGGGTGCTTCCTGTACAATTTCACACAAAGTGAAAAGAGGAAAAGGAGTAAATCAATTTCAGTCCAGTATATTAATCTCTTTTTTCTCCTTTTACTCTGTGTGAAATTATTTTTCTCGTTGTTTGAATAAAAAAAGGGAACGACAATTGCCGTTCCCTTCCCACATTTTATGTGTTACTAAAATTCATTTTACTTTTTTGGTAATAAAACACCATCAACAACGTGAATGACACCATTGCTGCCCGCAAGGTCAGCCGCCGTCACATTTGCACCATTGATTTTTACTTTTCCTTCTTTAATTGATACGGTCAATTCGCCGCCTTGTAATGTTTTAACTTTTTGACCGTCTTTTAAATCAGCCGCTTTCACGTTACCCGCTACTACGTGGTAAGTCAAAATGCCCGTTAAAGCTGCTTTTGATTCTGGCTTCAATAAGCCTTCAACTGTGCCAGCAGGCAAAGCCGTAAATGCAGCATTTGTGGGTGCAAAAACAGTGAATGGGCCAGCACCTTTGAGTGTTTCCACTAAGCCAGCCGCCGTGAGTGCCGCCACTAATGTCGTGTGATCGGGCGAACCTACTGCTACGTCAACAATTGTTTTTGGTGTTTCCACTGCAGGAACCACTGATGCTACTTTGGTAGCTGTTTCTTCCACTTTTTTGGCAGCAGCTTCGTTGCCACAAGAAGTAAACAAAACTGATACGAACATCATTGAGAAAGCGACAGATAAAAATTTGTTTTGCATGATAGTTAATTTACATGATTAAAAATTGATTAAGAAAAAACTTAAACAACTACTGACTGTACATGTTTTTCAAAAACAAAAAAATTAAGCATATATCCATTATTTAGACAAATGCTAATTTTAATTTATTTCTTTGTTTTTCAAAACAATCTTTAAAAACATGAAACAATCCACTTTCTTGCTAACTTTTTTTATCCTAATTTTTTTTATCCTCCCCAAAAAATAAAAAATACTGATGGGGATTCCCGAAATAAAAATTTGTAGAAAAACAAATACAACAATAAATAAACGTATCTATTTGATAATCAACCTTTAATAAAATTAAAATTAAATAAATTATATTTTTTTCAATAATTTAAACAAGAAAATGATATTTTGTTCAAAAAAAACTTCCGAAAAAATATTGTTATCTAAAAACATCGTTGTAGATTTCGCTGCAATTTTTTGAAAAATCATCATTATTCAAATTAAAACAAACAATATGGTACACGAAGATTATTTACCGTGTGGTCGCTATGAGAAACAAGCGGCCCATGCTGAAAAGAATTTTGCCGCATTTTTTCATGAAGAAAGTCAACGCCACTTTTTTGCGATGCTTGACGATGCGGGTAAAGTTTTATTAAAAAGCGAAGGCTATCCACAATCAGCCGCTCGTGAAAATGGCATTGCGTCTGTCATTAAAAACAGAGGAAATGCTGATTTTTATTCATCTAAAAATGAAAATGGCAAATTTTTCCTAAGCCTTAGAGCCGCCAACTATCGTGAAATTGCTCGGAGTTGCAGTATGGATACTGAAGCCGAAGCATTGGCTTTGATTCCATATTGCACGGGTGAGCAAACACGTGGTGATGTGCAAGCAGGAGTTGCAGCCGTAGCAGCAGCATTTGTTGCGCCAATAGCGGTTGAAGAAATTGCGGCACCAGCAGTTGAAGTTGCTCCTGTGGTTGAGGAAATTGTGGCACCAGCAGTTGAAATCGCACCCGTGATTGAAGAAGTAATTGCACCAGCAGTTGAAATCGCACCTGTGGTTGAAGAAGTAGTTGCACCAATCGCCGTTGCGGAAGCAGCACCAGAAGTTGTAGCCGTAGCCGTTGGAGAAAAAGAACGAGCGAACAACAAATTAGACGACGATTATTTGTCTTGCAAAGAGTATGAATCAGGCGCAAAAGGTGATAAAGATTTGGTTAAATTCACCCACGAAAATGGTCAACACTATTTTGTTTGGATGAGCGACGAAGGAAAAGTATTAATGCGTTCAGAAGGTTATCCAACAACGGGTGCTCGTGACAATGGCATGGCATCAGTTGAAAAAAACCGTGATTTGAACGAGCGATATAGTACAGTCGAGAAAATGGGACGCTATTTCGTTATTTTGAAAGCGGGCAATCATCAAGAAATTGCTCGCTCATGTCCTTATGACAGTGAAGCAGCAGCATTGGCTACATATCCCAATGCCCGTGTTCAAGCAAAAGAATCTCACTTGGGAGCTGCCGCTTTGGCTGCCACAGCTTTAGCCGCTACCGCTGTTTCAATACCTGAGCCAGAACCCGTAGTCGAAGCAATTGCTCCGCCTCCAATGGTCGTGCCACCCAAACCAGAGCCTGTTGTTGAGCTTGTTAAATCCGTGGATATTGAAGACGATTACTTGCCTTGTAAGGACTATCAAAGCAGAAACGTCAGTGATAAGGTGAATAATGTAGCCATGTTTAAGCATGACAATGGTTTGTATTACTTTGCCATTTATGATAAAGAAGGTGCCGTGCGTATGCGTAGTGAAGGCTTCACAACTGCTCAAAATCGAGATAAAGAGCTATCAGGTGCTTTGAAAAACATCAATAATCCAGATGCTTACACGGTTGTGAGAAAAGGTGAATATTACATCCAAATTTTAAAAGATAAGGATGGCAAAGAAGTGGGTAGAAGCTGTATGCAAAAAGAAGAGCCAAAGCCAATCGTTGTGCCACCAATAGCTGCACCAATTGCACTTGCCGCCGTTGCCGCCGTTGCCGCAGCCATTCCGACACCAGAGCCAATTGTTGAAAAAGTAGTTGTACCTCCGCCTGCACCAAAGGTCGTTGTGCCACCGCCGCCAGTATATGAAGCAGCAGCTCCAATAGTGGAGGAAGCAGCTGGAGGCTCAAAATTATGGATTTGGGGTCTTTTAGGTTTAGCAGCCATCGGAGGTGCTTTATGGTTTATGAATAGAAATAAAGCAGAAGTTCCGCTGCCACCAGTGCCAGTTGAAGTGCCTGCCACGCCTCCTACAACAGAACCAGCCGCACCTGCAACGCCCGCAGCAACACCTGCGCCTGAACCGGCACCAATGGCAGCTCCGAATTGCGATTTGAATTGGATTTTATTCGATTTTGATAAAGCAGCCATCCGTGCCGATGCCAATAAGGAACTTGAAGACATGGCTAAAATCTTGAAAGAACACAAAGATTATGTCGGTGTTTTGAGAGCGCATACAGATGCAATTGGTTCAAGTGCCTACAACGATGGTTTATCGAACCGACGTGCTACCAATGCTAAAGATGTTTTAGTCAAATTGGGCATAGAAGCCGATAGAATCAAAACGTCCGCTTCGGGCAAAAATGAGGCTTATGCTAAAAATACAAATGATGATACAGGACGTAAATTCAATCGTCGTGTGGAATTGTTTATACAGGATAGAAATGGGAAAGAAATTTGTAAATCAATTCCGCCCACTGTTTCTGATGGATTGAAAGCGAAGTAGTATTGGGTATCAGCAATTCTGCATTTGATAAAAAAGAACCACTGATGACACTGATTAAACTGATTTTCAGTGATTTCTTTTGATTTAAACATGATTTTTTAGTTAAAACAGAAAAAAATCAGCGTTAATCTGTTTAATCTGTGTCATCTGTGGTTCTATTT
>JAYTMW010000757.1:0-1565 GCA_043728105.1 Saprospiraceae bacterium
ACTTAGCCAGAACTTTGACAAAGTGAAAAAACTTTGTCAAAGTATTTAGATTACTGAAAATGTAGCAATTTACAAGCAGTTTACGAGTAATCTCGCTTAGTTATTGACTTTGACAAAGTTTTTTCACTTTGTCAAAGTTCTGGCTAAGTGTTTACGATAATTGTTATGAAAATGAATTAAAAATAAAAAATTGTATCTATAACTACGAAAATATTCGTACAAAAGCAACCCCTCAGTATTTGCGATGTCTTTTAGTTTTTATTTACCATTTTAACGAAAAATGTAGCGGCGGATTTTTCCGCCGAATATCTCATAAAACATTGAAAATCAATACATTCGATACATTCGGCGGATGAATCCAACCTGTGCGATTAAAAATGTTCGGCAACATCTATCATCTTGAAACCACCGATTTTAATCGGTGGGTAAAGAATTACCACGAAACACATCTATCTTCTTTTCAAAAACATCACATATTGTATGCGTAGATGTGATGTTTCTAAAAAGAAGATAGATGTGGGTACAGCTAATTTGTTACCCACCGATTAAAATCGGTGGTTTCAAGATGATAGATGTTTTCAATCGCACAGGTCGGATAAATCCGCCGCTATATTACGTCATGAAATTAAGTTTTGCTAAAATCTAAAATCCTACATTATGAAAAACATTTTGAAATTGCCGACTACATTTTTTTGTCTTAATTCCCATAAAATTGGGATGATGTACCCCCTCAGTATTTTAGTCTTTTTTATCACTTTTTCCTTAAACATCAACGCCCAAACGAAAGACACAACCAAAACCGAAACCAAAGAAATCAGAGAATTTTGGAAAGACCCAAAGCCCACGGTAGCGGCTACACGCATCACCCGTGCGCCAAAAATTGACGGCGACCCAACGGATGAAGTTTGGAAAAATTTGCCCGTTGCATCAGATTTTGTGCAACACCGCCCAAAGCCTTACACACGGGCTTCACAAAAAACGGACGTTAAAATTGTGTATGATGATGTAGCTATTTATGTTTTAGCTTATATGTATGATACTGATATTCAAGGTATTAGAAAACAATTTGGTCAAAGAGACGATGTGGGCGACATTGCTTGCGATTATGTCAATTTGGCTTTTGATAGCTACAACGATGATCAAAATGCGTTTCGTTTTGGCGTAACGGCGGCGGGCGTTCAGTTTGATTCTCGCATTTCAGACGGTAACAATACCGATATGAGTTGGGATGCAGTCTATTATTCCGAGATTTCGATGCAATCTGATGGATGGGTTGCGGAGTTTAAAATACCGTTTTCGGCGTTGCGTTTTGCCGCCAAAGATGTGCAAACTTGGGGCTTTCACGCCACCCGTGGCATCAATCGTTTGGCGGAAGAAAACACATGGTCGGGCATTGACCCAAAAGTGGATGGCATCGTGATTCAATACGGTTCTTTGACGGATTTGACGGGCATAAAACCGCCTTTGCGTTTGCAGTTTTCACCTTATTTGGCAACTGCCGTGCAACGTGCGCCGAGCTTTGATGGCAAGGGTGATTTTTTGAAATATGGCAATCAAACGCAGTT
>JAYTMW010000758.1:0-1758 GCA_043728105.1 Saprospiraceae bacterium
ACTTAGCCAGAACTTTGACAAAGTGAAAAAACTTTGTCAAAGTATTTAGATTACTGAAAATGTAGCAATTTACAAGCAGTTTACGAGTAATCTCGCTTAATTATTGACTTTGACAAAGTTTTTTCACTTTGTTAAAGTTCTGGCTAAGTCTTTACAATTATCCAATTTAATCTCCTTTTTCTCACCTTTCTCTGTGTGACACCCGCACACCAAAGAGAAAGGCGCACCTCCTTTTGGGATAATGCGCCTTATGGTTTCTTTTCTGTTTTGCGTGCGTCACGTATATACAAATGGTAAGATTTGCCTTCTGAATTATGTTTTATGTCACACAGAGAAAGGAGAGCAAAAAGAATTGTTTACCAATAATATCTCTCTTTTACTCCTCTTTCTCTGTGTGAAACTTTTTATGCTCTTTTCGGAACAACTCGTGGTAGATAAAGCGTCAACTCTTGCCCTTTATGGATAGAAGCCTTATCTAAATTATTCCACATCATAATATTATAAACACCAATGTTAAACAAGTCTGCAACGGCCTCAATCGTTTCATCCTCGCCTATCATGTAGGTTGTTTTGAAATAATTGGGTTCACCGTCGAGTTTTGGTAGATTTTCATCAATCACCATTGGCGTAAAATTCAAATTTGCTTGTTGCTTGGCATCGGGATTCGTTACGTAATCCACCAAAGCATTCATCACACGGCGAGGCACGACCACATTGCTACCGCCCTTATTTTCAGGTACATAACCTTCACCATATTCATCGTTGAGGTCTTTAATCATATCGTAAGACATGCCTGTAACGCTCGCAATTGTGGAAAGAGAAATGTAGTTATAAACCTTCACATTGGCAACCATTTGTAAATCCAAACTTGGCAAAATGGGTTTCAAACCATGCGCACGATAATTTTTCATGATGTACGTGAAGGCAATGAATTTAGGAATATAGTTTTGCGTTTCTTCGGGCAAAAACTTTTTAACCTTATCAAAATCATTGCTTTTAGCCCGTTTAATGGCAGCCGCCAAACGACCTACACCACAATTATAACCTGCCAAAACCATTTCCCAATCACCATACGCCTTATACATGCGCTTCATGTCTTTCAAAGCGGCTTCCGTGCCACGGTTCAAATCCAAACGTTCATCGAGCGTGCCGTCAATGCGCAAACCAAATTCTTCTTTGACATCGGGCATCAATTGCCAAATACCTTTTGCACCCGAACTTGAAACCGATTTATTATCGAGTTCAGTTTCTAAACACGTGATGTATTTTAAATCAGAAGGAAGGTCATATAGTTTGAGATATTGATCAAATATCGGAAAATAAGTCGTTGAGCGACCAATCATTTTTTCCGTATCTCGGCGACCTCTGATGAAGCCTTGAATTCTGTTGGTGACTGATGGGTCTGTTTTTGTCGGCACTAAGCACGACATACCCTTTAATCTTCCTTCAATTTCTTCGACAGCCAAAAGACTTGACGACGAAAACGCAAGGCTTAAAATGAATAGTATTGATTTCTTCATGCAAAAAATTGTGTCCTAACGTGAATTTTTTTTTCGCCAAATAGCGAAAATGCCCTATTTAAAATCTTTGAAAAAAGTTGTCCTAAACTTTCTTCTGCAAAAAATAGTCCTTAATTTTTTTGTCCCTATACTTGTTAAGCGTTGTCTGTAATTAACAGACCAAAAAAAATCATAGCGAATCAGAGCGTTCAACGGAGGATTATTATAAATTTTACAAGTAGTTTTGGTGAGAAGTAAA
>JAYTMW010000759.1:0-7075 GCA_043728105.1 Saprospiraceae bacterium
ATTGCCTCCATCTTCAGATGGGGGAAAAAGAACAGGAAAAATTAATCATTCCAATCCTCCATCTGAAGATGAAGGCAATTGAGACAAGAAATAGAAAATACCAAAACCAGTTTCAGATGAGTATATCGATTAGTTATAATAAAAAGTCCAACTAAGTTTTATACTTGGTTGGACTTTCTTTTTGCTCAAAATATGATGCCTTTGGCTTCATCAAGCTACAAGCATGACTGAGGGGGTCGTCAATTTACTCTTCCAAAACCTCCCCATCTATGCTCAACCGAGTGTTCATGCGCTTGAATTTGAGCATTAATTGCATCACTGCCACCACGTCTTTTTGGCAATATGTAGCAATGCGTTCCAAATCTTTTTCTTCATAATAAACCCTTGCCACATCCGACCCATCAATATCATCTTTGGGAGAAGGGAAACCGAAAGCCGCCGCTAAGAGTTTTACAGAGGTATAATTTTTATGATCCCCAAATTTCCACATATCCATTGTATCCAAAAATTGCTTGGTTTCCCACGGTTTTTTACCTATGACATCAAGCAACTTTGGGAACGGCATTTGGTGCAACATCAACCGCCGACAAATAAAAGGCACATCAAATTCCTTGATATTATGCCCACATAAGTAATGATACTCAGGGCGATTGTAGTGCTTGTTGAGCAATTCGGTGAACCCCCTCAGTAATTCAGCCTCATCATCGGAATAATATGATTTTAAGCGGGTCGTCATGGCATTAATCTGTTTGTCGTATTTCAATAGACCTACAGAAATGCAAACGATTTTGCCAAACTCGGCGTAAATGCCTGCCCGCTGATAACACCCTGCGGCTTCTTCATCCGTCACGGGTTCATCTCCTTTTTTGAGGATACTTTTGGCTTTATGTTTCCATAAATATTGCCAAGTTTCATCCAATTCTTCATAAGTTCTATGAGCGGGAACGGTCTCAATATCAAAGAAAAGTATGTTGTTAATGTCTAATAATTCGAGCATAAGAAAAGGGTAGGTAATGATAAAATATGAATGATAAATGATGAACGTCTTAATATTTATCAGTGTAAATTTTTATAGTATTAAATATTTTTATTTATAAACAATTGATTTTTATATAGTTAGGTCAAAATACTGAGGGGTGTCTGTTTTGTAGATTTCGACAAAAGAGTAACCTTATTTTAATTTCAACCAACCGTAACATCTTGAAAACTCTTTACAAAACTCTTGGCATTTGCCTCATCCATATAAGGTTTCCAATGTGGCGGTATAGTCGTTTCATTCAAAAGACAGCCTTTGCGCAAGTACGGATAAAGCTCATCATAACGTTTAATATCACTCACTGTCACCCTTCTATTTATCATCGAACGCTTGATTTGCGATGGATTATCCAGGCCCGAAGCCCCCAATAATTCGATAAAAGAATGAACAGTAGCTCTATGAAAATTAGCCACTCTTACCTTTTTATCCATAACAACCAAGCCTGCAACCAACTCTGGATCTTGGGTAGCAACACCCGTCGGACACGTATTTTTGTTACATTCCAAAGCCTGAATGCAACCCAAAGCCATCATCATAGCCCGTGCTGAGTAACAGGCATCTGCCCCCAAAGCTATTGCCCGCAAGATATGAAAACCACTCACGATTTTACCCGAAGCCAATATTTTTATGTCTTTTCTAAGGTCAAAACCCATCAAAGCATCATGCACGAAAGCCAAACCTTCTTTGAAAGGCATACCCACAAAATTTGAAAACTCCAAAGGGGCAGCACCTGTGCCACCTTCGCCACCATCAACAGTAATGAAATCAGGCTTGATGCCTGTTTGAATCATGGCTTTGCAAATCGCCAAAAATTCACTTTTATGACCGATGCACAACTTAAATCCAACGGGTTTTCCGTTGCTCAATTCTCGCATTTGCCCTATCAATTGGCACAATTCAAGTGGTGTTTTGAATGCCTTGTGATAAGGTGGTGACAAAACCTCTGTGCCAACCTCAACGCCTCGAATGGCAGCAATTTCGGGCGTGTTTTTCTTGGCGGGCAAAATGCCACCATGCCCCGGCTTTGCACCTTGCGATAGCTTCAATTCTATCATTTTTACTGAGGGGGTGCTTACGGTTTCTTTAAATTTTTCACCCGAAAAATTACCTTCTTTATCTCTACAACCAAAATAACCTGTACCAAATTGAAAAATAACATCGCCACCTTCTTGTAAATGATGACTACTCAAACCGCCTTCTCCTGTGTTTTGAGCAAAATTTCCAATTTTTGCGCCACCGTTCAAAGCCAAAACCGCATTGGTACTTAAAGAGCCAAAACTCATGGCCGACACATTATATACACTCGCTGAATAAGGGTGTTTGCAATCAGGCCCGCCTACGATGACTCGTGGATTGTGGTCGAGGTCATCAAAGTTTTTGGCAGCAATGGAATGATTCATCCATTCATACCCTTCTTCATACACATCGAGTTGTGTACCAAAAGGCGTAGAATCCACTTCTTTTTTAGCTCTTTGATAGACAATACTACGCTCCGTTCGGTTAAACGGGCGACCATCAATATCACTTTCTACAAAATATTGATAAATCTTGGGGCGCAACCATTCCATCCAATAACGCCCTCGCCCAACCAACGGGAAAGTGCGCATAATGGCATGTTTGGTTTGAAACATGTCGTAAATACCCAACAAAACTAAGGGAATTACGAGGCAATAAACCCACAAAAAGGAATGCCAAAACAGACCGATAAGACCTGTCAAAACTATTGAGGCGAGAGCCCAAACTTTAAAATCATTTCTCATGTATAAAAAAAGGCGTTATTTGGATGCTTTGGGTGTGAAGGTAAGGCAAGGTATCGAAATTAAGAACAACGAGATATTTTTTTTAGTGATACAATTCATACATTTGTTCTTTGTCAACAGTCAAAATTCTTTTTATTCTTTTTAAATTTTATTCATTCTGATTTTTCATGTTAAAAATAGAACATCTTGGTATCGCCGTTAAAAGTCTTGAAACATCCAATGCGTTGTTTGAAAAACTTTTAGGGAGCTCTCAGTATAAAACCGAAGAAGTGGCATCAGAAGGTGTTTTAACTTCTTTTTTTAAAATGGGTGACTCAAAAATCGAGCTATTGGAAGCCACTCGTGAAGACAGCCCGATTGCAAAGTTCATAGAAAAGCGAGGAGAAGGCATTCATCACATTGCTTTTGAAGTGGCAGATATTCACGCTGAAATGAAACGGATGCAAGACGAAGGTTTCACGCTTTTAAATGCTGAACCCAAGCGTGGTGCGGATAATAAACTTGTGTGTTTTTTGCATCCTAAAAACACAAATGGGGTGTTGATTGAGTTGTGTCAGAGCATTTTGTAACGGCAGATTTATCCAACCTGTGCGATTAAAATTTTATAGTCCCATCGGGACGGGTCATATTGTAGCGGCGGTTTTCAAACCGCCGAATTATGTAACGTATTTTTAATTGAGTCCCATCGGGACGGCACATTTAAGTCTTTTACATGCGCCGTGCCTACGGCACTCAATAATAAGGATATCGTACATCTCGGCGGATTGAAATCCGCCGCTACAATATGACCCGTGCCTACGGCACTTTATAAATTTAATCGCACAGGTCGGATTTATCCGAATGACACGTAAAGCATTGATAATCAATACACTCAGCGGTTGAAACCGTCGCTACATTCGGTCTTAAAATAAAAAAAATATGGATTACCAAAAAAAATATCATACAAAAGAAGCCGCTTTGCAAAAGTTGCAATCCTATTGTGCCTACCAAGAACGCTGTCACCAAGAAGTGACCTCAAAGCTCTATCAGTTGGGTTTTAAAGGTGATGTGGCAGATGAAATAATGGCAAAATTAATCGAAGATAATTTTTTGAATGAAGAACGCTTCGCTATTGCTTATGCACGAGGAAAATTTCGCATCAAACGTTGGGGTAAAATTCGCATCCGTCAAGATTTGAAAATGCGTAATATCCCTGAATATTCTCTTAAAAAAGCCATGCAAGCCATAGATACTGAGGGGGGATATATAGAAACATTAGAAACTGTAATTCGCTTAAAATCAAAGGATTATGAAGGCGATGCACAGAAAAAAGAAAAATTAGCGGCTCATGCCATGCGCAAGGGTTTTGAATCGGAATTGATTTGGGAAACTTTGAAAAATTGGACGGATTAGAATATTTTTCTATCTTGCCTTTGAATAAATTTTTAAATTAAACAGTCAAATGAATAACCTCCAAAGTCAAATCCAAAACCTCGTTTCGCAAGCCAAAATCGAAGAAGCATTAGAGCTTTTTGGTCAATGGGCAGAGAAAAATAATGCTGAATTATACAACCAAATCACACTTTTAAAAGGACGATTTAGTAAGCTGAAAAAAGATGAAATGTTTAATTTCTTGGATTACTCCGAAGCGTCTCGTGAAAGAGCAAAAATTACCAATTCTGTTTTAGAATTGACCAAAGAAATTTCGACTTCTGAAATAAAAAATGATGTGAAAATAGAGGTAAAGCCTTCATTATCAGCGTCTAATAAAATTCTTTTTTTAGCATCTAATCCTGTTAATACTGATAGGCTTGACTTAGAAAAAGAGTTTGCAAAACTTTATACAAGCCTTAAAGAGAGTGATAATTTTCCGTATGATATTAGGCCCACGTGGTCGGTCACACCACAAGAATTGCAAAGCGGTATGTTGGAGCAACGCCCTCGCATCGTCCATTTTTCGGGTCATGGCGTAGGTGGTGGTGAAACGGGTGATAGAGCCATCGGAGAAGCCTCAACGCCTGAACAAGAAGTGGGTATTTATCTGCAAAATACTGAGGGGGTAGGTCAATTGGTCTCGGGTTTTGCTTTGGCAAGTTTGTTTAAAATTTGCTTAAAACGTTTCCCCATTGATGCTGTTTTGCTCAATGCGTGTCATTCAAAAACTCAAGCTGAAGCCATTTCCCTTGCAGGCGTGCCTTACGTGATAGGCATGAATCGGGCGGTGAAAGATAGCACGGCCATTGTTTTTTCGTCGGGTTTTTATAGAGGACTTGCGTCCGAAAATGACATTGAGTTTGCCTTCGATTTGGCGGTGAATGCCATTATGCTTGAAGGTTTGAGTGGGGAAGATATTCCTGTTTTGTATAAAGAAGGAAAAGTTGTAAATCGTTGATTATCAATATTTTACGCTATTAAATGGGTTTTCAATTACCTTATTTCGATGTAGATAAATAGTATAAATTGTCTAATAAAAATGATAAAATCTACGCATAAAATAGTACGTTTGCGTATTGAATTAAAAACATTGATACGGTATAATTGATGTAATTTTCTACATCCTAAAAAGCACCATCAATAAAAACAACACCTAATTATATTTTATGTCGAATGAACTCCGCAGCATGGACGATTCAGCCTTAATGAATCACTATCACACCTCGCAAGACACGAGGTGTATCGGTGTTCTATTTCAGCGTTATCGGCATTTGGTTTTTGGTGTTTGTCTAAAATATTTAAAAAATGCGCACGATTCTGAGGATGCAACTATGGAAATTTTCGGAAAGCTGCATCTTGATTTACAGAAGGCCGAAGTGACATATTTTAAATCGTGGTTACATACGGTCGCTCGCAACCATTGCCTTATGTCCATGCGCAAGGCGGGGTTGTCGGTTGACTATCCAGAACTGATGCCAAATGCCGCAGATACTGAGGGGTTCGATGAAGATGACTTTATCAGAGAAAAATTGTTGACAAAATTAGAAGACAGTATGCACACCCTGAAGGAAGAACAGAGGCAGTGTGTAGAGTTGTTTTACATAAAAGATAAATCATATAAAGACATTGTGCAAGCGACGGGTTTGAGTTTGAATGAAGTGAAAACGCACATTCAAAATGGAAAATTGAATTTGAAAAAAATATTAATGCGTAAATAGTATTGAGTATTAAGATTCGCAAAATATTGATAATCAATACATTACATAATTCATCATTAAAAAATAATGTCAAACAAAGTATCCATATCAAACGAACAATGCCTTACCGAAGAACAATTGCTTCGGTATGCAGAAGGCGTAATGATACGTGACGAAGAGCGTGCCGTTGACCGCCACATTGCCTCGTGCGATATGTGTAGCGATGCCGTGGAAGGTGCTATGATGATTTCTGTCCCAGATTTCAAAAAACATTCAGCGAGCATTGGTGAAAAAATTGATAAGACTTTTGATAAGGTTTCTGATAAAAATTGGTCAGAAAAACCTCAAAATACTGAGGGGGTAAAAGAAAATGCACCAACTGCGTTAAAACCTGTTCGCAGCTTCCGTTTGTTGCGTTGGGTGACGGTGGCAGCCGCTTCCATTTTGGTTTTAGCAACCGCAGGTGTTTGGCTTTTGACGACGGATGCGCCGCCAAGTCAAGATGCAAAAACGGCATCTACTGAAACAACCATTGAGCCGACATCAAAAACGGATAAAATGCTTTTGGATACGGTCACTTCATCCGCTCCAAGTGGTAGTTTCAGTGTTGAAAACAATAGTGCTAATGTCGCAACAGTGCCTCAAAATGCACCTCAAATTGCCTCAAAACCTACTCCCATGAATGATGATAAGTTTGCAGATGTAGAAACAGAAGCTAAAAAAGATAACACTCCAACACCACCTACTTCATTTGGTTCTGCACCAAAACCTTCAACGCAACCCATTGATAATCAGCCTGTTATGGAGGAAAAATCAAACGATGGCGTTTCTGATTTAGCATTAAGAAAAGAACAAGCATCCGCTTATGAGCAATCAAATGAGACAGCAAAATCAAAAAAGAAAGTAGAGGATAGAATGGCTTCTGGAAATGCACAATCTAAAATGAATCCTGCAACCACAACGGCTCCATCGTCAGCAAAAATGGTTTCAGCCGATGAACAATTTTTCCAAAAAGGTGTGACTTATTTTAGCCAACAAGACTATGGAAATGCGCTGACTAATTTTAATAAAGTAAAGCCTGACAAAGTTAATAGCGACCTTTATCAACAAGTACAATGGCTTTCAGCATTGGCACAATTGAAACAAGGCAATAAGCCAACTGCCAAATC
>JAYTMW010000760.1:0-2617 GCA_043728105.1 Saprospiraceae bacterium
AATTGTGCCAAACGAATGGTCGGAAAATTATTCGGGCGTAGTTTTGAAAATTTCCAAGCCACCGTTTCAATGGGTGTGAGCTGGTGTTTATGACTCAAAAAAGCGTGTTCTTTGGTTAAAAGAGTAGGGTATTGGTCTTCAAAACCCTTTTCGAGTAGCCCCGATTGACCAAAAATCAAAGATTCTACTTGAAAAAGATTGTTTTTATGCTTTGCTAAAATCCGATGCGGCAGCGACCGAGCGAGCCATTCCATCGGTTCTGCGTTCACTTTTGCGCCAAAACTACGGGCAATGAATTGATAAAAAGTTTCTTCCCAATCCATTTTATTGCGGTCGAGTGAGGCCGCAATAGCCTCCGTTTTTTCCTCCAAACGCTCCACCAAAAGGCGTTCCATCCAAAGGGTTTTGGTCAATTCAGAAACGGTATAAAATTGTTGTTGGCACGGTATCCAATGCTCGTTGTGCATCAACGACCAATATTTTTGAGCGATGCCTTCGGGTATGCGTTTCCGTAGCTCGAGCGTAGGAGGCCCCTCAGTATTTTCCTTAAAAACAGGCTCGTTTTCTTCAAAAACAACGTGTAAAATGACGTTGTTGTAAGCCTTATCGTTCTGATGTTTGTGCTGCATCCATTCGGAAGCCTTCACGTGCATTTCCACGTTACCCGCCCAAGTGGTGTCACCGATTCGGATGGTGGCGTTCAGAAAATCGGGCCCAGCGTTGTGGTTGTGTTCGCCAAAATTTTGAACGTCGATGGTTTCGCCTTTGGTGGTTTTGAGGTCGGTGAGGTCGAAGCGGCGGGTGCGCCACAAGTAGTGTAGGAAGTCTTCTCTCATTTTAAAATTACGAATTACGAAAATTACGGATTACAAGATTACGAATTACAAGATTAGGGGGGTAAGGTGTAGCGCACCGCAACTCTTACCCATATCACGGTGCGCTGCACCTTACGATTACGTTTTTAATTTTTACTACAAATATCACAGTGCGCTGCACCTATTTAAACACAAGATTCGCAAAAAGCATCAAAAATACTGAGGGGCCTCTCCTAATCTTATAATTTCTAATTTTCGAATAAAAAAAGCGATTTTACAAATTTAATTGTAAAATCGCTGTATATAGCAACTAATATTTTGCTTTTTATTTAAAATAGACAAATAAAATATATTGAATTTTTGAAACGTAATTCAATTATTCAGCCGCTTCAGCCAATGCACCTTGTGCTACTTCACCCCGTTTGATGGCCGCTTCTGCCTTTGCTTTAACCATGATGTCTTGAAATTCGGTATTGCTTACGGATTTGTCAGCGAGGGCAATGCGAGATTTCATAGCATCGAAAATGCGCTCTGTCAACACATCTTCGTAGAGTTCTTCCCATTGTTTTTCATTGTCATACACACGGTCAACGAGTGATTGAACCATTGTGTCATCAACGGGCATACCACCGAAATAACCTCTGATTTTGTTCGCATAATATTCACGCATGTCATTTTCGTCAACCTTTATATCGCTCGATTTTACAATTTTAGAACGAATCAAAGTCCAACGCAAATTATCGGCGAAGAACGGATATTCTTTTTCTAAAATATCGTCTTCCATTTTTTCATTTTGCATCTTCAACCAACGCTTCATAAAGCTGTCGGGCAAAGGAAATTGGTTGGCAGCGATAAGCCCTTCTTGCAAATCACGCAACAACAAAGCGTCTGATTGTGACTCAAAATTGCCAGAAATACCTTTTCGGATTTCTGCCCGAGCCGCCTCTTCGGTCGTTATGCCGGGGCCAAAAGATTTTTCCAAATTTTCTTCCGTGAGTTCACCATCTACTTTGCGCTTAATTGTCTTAATCGTAGCGTGGAAAGTTTCGTTGATAACACGGTCGTCCGTTTCTTCAATGCCTAAGAAATATTTGCGGACATATTCTTTGGTCGTATCTTTTTCTAATTGAAAAATATTGATGTCGAGATTGTCGCCTTTGCTTTGCGTCAAAAAGACAGATTTCATATCGTCGGTCAACCAATCAATTGATAGCATCAAATCCTTTTCCAAAGTGCCACCAATTTCTCTTATTTCTAAGGTCAATAAGTCACCTTCTTGCACTTTGCCCGACACTTCATCTTCTTTGCTAAGGCGTTTGCGGACACCATCAATTTCGGCATCAATGGTTTTTTCATCAATATTGATGGCATAACGGTCGTATTTAACGCCGTCGAGACCTGCAAGTTCAAATTGTGGAGTCAAGCCAATATCAAATTTGAAGCTCACATCTTGTGGGTTGTTCAAATCCAATTGAAATTTTGATTGTTCGTCCGACATAATCGGTTGACCCAACATTTCAATTTTTTCAGCTATCATGTAGTCATTCAATTCTTTTTGAATGGTCTCGTTCACCACGTCCATCAAAAACTCACGACCGTGCATTTTGCGCACCAAAGTAGGCGGCGTTTTGCCAGGGCGAAAACCTTTCATAGAAGTCTTTTGGCTATATTTTGTGATTTCTTTTTTGACTTTTGTTAAATACATTTCCTTTGGAATGGAAACGGTCAAGACGGCATTTAGAGCGTCAGTATCTGTTCTTGTAACGTTAGACATGATAATAAATTAGAAAAGTATTTAGATG
>JAYTMW010000761.1:0-38848 GCA_043728105.1 Saprospiraceae bacterium
GCCAAATAGATTTCATAAGCCTTATCCACTTGATGATTTTTAACGACCGTCATTTTATCGCCAAAATGCTTGAAATCATTTCTACGGGTTTGGTCAATCAAAGAATTTCTATCCGCCAAAAAAAGAATCCGTTTTTTAGCTTTTGCTTTCCACAAACGATAAGCGATTTGAAAAGCCGTATAAGTTTTACCCGTACCCGTAGCCATCACGAGCAAAATACGATTATGACCATTGGCAATGGCTTCTACCGAGCGATTGATAGCAATTTGTTGATAATAACGAGGTTTTCGACCCGAGCCATCATCGTAATAAGGTTGCAAGGCAATCAATTCCGCTTCGGGCGTAACGATGCCTTTATATTTTTTATAAATTTCCCAAAGAGCCAAAGGCGATGGAAACGCCTCCATAGAAAGTTTTGTTTCAAGAGGCCCCTCAGTCCCGCTTGCATCGGGATTGTGAATATTTGCTCGATTGTGAAAGAGAAAACCATCACCATTGCTCGAAAAAACGGAAGGAATATCTAAGATGCGAGCATATTCTAAACCCTGTTGCATCCCAGCACCCACTGCATGATTATTGTCTTTTGCTTCAATAAGGGCAATAGCATTTGATTTAAAATACAGGACGTAATCGGCTCTTTTGCCTTTGCCACGAGTGGTTAAATTACCTTTGAAAATAATTCTACCCACGGCAAAATCATCTCTGAAAGAAACCTGTTGTAGGAAGCCAGCAAGTCTATCCCAACCCGCTTTTTCAATGGCAGGCGTGATGTATTTGGTACAAATATCTTCTTCGGAAAGGTTTTTCTTATTGAGTATAAGCGAATTATCTTTCATCGTTGCATTTTAAGATTGTTGGTTTGGGATATTATTAAGAGAATCTGCAATTTGTTAAACTTAAAACAAATGTAGAAAATAAAATATTAGAATTAAAGCGTATTGGATTTTTTTTGATTTGGTTGTAAATATGAATTTTTATTGAGCCAAATAATTCTCAATGTTGGATACTTAGGAGGGTTTTTAGTTTTGGGATTGTTTGGATTTTTTTGGATGGTGAAAGTTTAGTTTTTTGGGGGTAGAAATGCTGATTGGGGGTATTTGATGAAAGGGTTATTTTATTTTTGAATTGGGTTGACCCCCTCAGTATTTTGGCTTTTGGGGCTGAATAATGAGAGGGACAAACCCGAGACTGAATTGAATAATATAATTCGTTTTGCATCATAATTGCTCACGAATTGAGTGGTATAAATAAAACTTTTACAATAATTTGGCATATTTTCCTCAATATTGACATTCAAAATATGTCAATAATTAGGCTTATAGGTAAATTTGACATCTACGCTTTTATTTTCTAATGATCGAATATAGTAAACATCAGAACTGGGCAGTGATTTTTGCCCTAATTCTGGCCCAGTTGTGACTTCTGGAGCATACTCCCAATTGTGCGTTTTCCAACCTAATTTATAGTGATTTTCTGATGTCCAATTACAATTATTGAGTGGGGTTATAGTAGTAAGTCTATCGGTATAGAATGTGTTAGTAAAGGTTATAAATTGTGTTTTGACATTGTTAAAATTCCAGCCATTTTCATTTTGAGTATAGATGACTACTACTTGGCAATCGTTGTCAAAATTACTATTTTTAGCGATTAATTTCATATCTACTTGATATTCAATACGGTCGCTCGTTTTCGTAATATTACTCACTTTAAAGTCCTTAATATCGGAAAGTAATTCTATTGCAAATCCAGGTAATTGAGTGCCAATTAAATCTGTTTTTAGTTTATCTGCGTCTGGTTCAGGGTCTTTAATTAAAGCAATTTTCTGCTCTATTTCATTAAGTTTAGTATTTACAATTTGATCTTTCGATGCGTCACATTTATAGGCACTATAGGCGATATTAAAACGACTAATTTTGTCAAGGTCATTTGTCATTTTATTTCGAGCTTCAGTTGAAGTCGTTTCTTCACATTTTACGTAAGCATCAGATATTTTATTGTATTTATCAATCTCTGTTCTTACTTCAGACTTGCGTTTGTAATTGCCATTATTGAGTCCGTTAAGGATTATATCCAAATTAGCTATTAACTGTGTTCTATCTTTATCCCAACAATCACATTTTTCTTTTGCGGCATTTTTCGCTTCCCGTTCAGGATTTATTTTTATAAATAAAACATACACAGCCGTTGCCGCTGCCAATAATGCTGCGAGGATAGATATTTTTACAACATGTTTTCTTAACCAATCGAGTAATGGTAATAATCTTTCAGTTAATGAAATGGACGGCTCTCTGACAATCGTGGTTACATATTGTGGTTGAAGATTCATATCGGGTGTCTGAGAATACTCCATTACACTTGACTCAATTGGAGGCGTTGGATTGTGAGTAAAGTGATTGTTGTGTGCTTTATGTTCGATATTCGCAATATTGTAAGCTGCAATAGAAGATACTATGAATCCCCACTGAGTGAAAATAAAAGTTAAGCCAAGAAAAGCCATACCAGTTGACTGTGATTCAAGGAAAGGAATGTCTAATATAATGACAATATACGTAGCAATACCTGCCATACCTGCGGTGATAACCCCCGTACCTAATGCTCTTTCGTAAGTAATTTGTCTTCTTAAATCTTTATTTTTATGCAAATTTATAGCTATAACTATTCCAGCTATAAATATTCCAAATAACATTGGAATTCCCAAAATACCAAAACCATTAAGAATACGGCTATTTTTTACAATCTCCGCAATGAGTAAGTAGGAGAGGCCAATACAGCCGCCTAACATTGCCCCTTTTGCCCAAGCTAATTGTACTGTTTGTTTGCTCGTTTTAATTTTTGAAAGTAACAGAATGGTATCAACGACTAAGAAAACGGAACCAAGTATCATAAATATTGCTCCTATACCAAGCCCTCCACCAATTTTCATAGCTTGAGTGATTGTATTTTCGCCCAATTGATTACCTAAATTTAAATAGATTAATAGTGTGAGTATTGGAATATAAGATAAAATGGATACTGCTATTGTTCCTATTTTTTTGTTTTCATAACCTTGATTCAAGCGTGTAATGAAAAATATAATCGAAAATGTAGGGATACAAAGCAATATTAGTATACCTAAAAAAGAAGCTACGTCTAATTTTTTCGATAACTCACTTATTATTTTAAATCCATTAACAGTACCCAAAGAATCACGTAAAAAACCTAAATTAGGTATATTTACCCAAGGAAGAATAAAGCCCAATGCAACCATCATGGATGCAACAAGAGATGCCGTCTTCATTGTAATGGAAGGTGATTGAGAGGCTATTTGATGCCCGTAATTATAGCGTTCATTAGAGTCGTGATATGGCACATTTTGATTTTCCATAACGTTAGAAATTAAAAAGTTTAACAATGATTTTTGTTCAATTATAAACTTCTCTTGTATGTTACTTTGAACGTAGGCATACACAAACCGTCACATAAGATATTATGTGACAGCCTGTATAATTGAAAATACTAATGATAAGTTATACTCAAATCTCTGTTTGTTGATTGCCTAACTCTGTTGATGTCACAGGTGTTGAGGCTGGTGTAAATTGAGGTTGTGTGTTTTGCTGAAAAGGTTGTTGCATTTGTTGCATTTGTTGCATCTGATTCATGGCTTGCGAAGTCGCTTTTTGGTTTGCATTATTTGCCGCTACTGCTGCCCAAATAATTGAAGCTATCCAACAGACAACAGGCACTAATACTGTCCAAAATAGCAATAATGAAATAGCCGTTAAAACAAGCCCACCCACTACCGAGACATACAAAAGACCCAAAGGCCCAAAGAGGAATGTCAATAAAATAGCAGTACCTGTGCTTTTTTGCTTACCTACTACTATGATGTTTTGCTGATAGTTTGGTTGATTTGGAACATTCATGTTTTCCATTTTACATAAATTTAAAAGTTTAACAATTGATTTTTATAAGCCTGTGTAGTTAAACTTTTCTCAGAGTGACCCCTCAGTATTTCTCTAAAAATACTGAGGGGTATTACAATTAATTGATAAAAATCTTTTCGACAATTTCTTTTTGCCCTATTCGTATTTTTACTAAATAGATTCCTTTTGCTACATTACCTACATCAATAGTCTCTATGTGTACACTATTTTGATTTTTTAGCGTCTTACTATAAATCATTTGACCTGTTGCATTGAAAATCTCAATATCTGTTAACACTATTTTATTTAATTCAAAAGAGATATTGAAAATACCATTGTTTGGATTCGGGCTGATGATTATTTTGCCTAAATCTTCTATATCAAAAAGGCTTGTTGATGTTTTTGTAAACAGAGCTATTAAACAACTGTCTTTTGTTACTTTTAAAATAAATGAAGTTGCAGTATTGAAAGTGGATGTAGCACTACAATTTTTCCAACCAATGAATTTGTAACCACTATCTGGAATAGCCGTTAATTGAGTTAATTCATTTAGACAGAAAACACCGCTGCCCCCTTGAACACGTCCGCCAGTTGTCGGTTTAGCATCTAATTTGTACTGACGGCCTTCAAAATTGGCAATGAGATTTCTTGAATACAATGAACTAAATGTGTAGATAGAATCTATTGAAACGATATTCCCGTTCTCTGTCCAGCTTACAAATTTAAAACATTTATCTGAGGAGGCTTTTATGGTTATTTGGTCACCTGCGGAATATTCTTTTCCACCTGTTACTATTCCACCGTTTGCTGTAGTTGCTATAATTGTTATTTTGCGTAATTCAAAATTGGCAGTTAGAGTTCTCGCTTTTTTTATAGTTAATTGCAAAGAACTATCTGAACCAACAGATGTACCCCCATCAGTCCAATTGACAAATTTGTACTTTGGATTCGCTTTCGCTTGAAGTGTTATTGCTTCATCTTCACAATAGGTATCTGTGCCTAATACCTTACCACCGTCCGATGGAATAATAGCTGCATCTATTTTGTATTTGGGGGATTCTTTGAAGTTGGCGACTAAGTTTCTATTTCTTTCAGAAGTAAAACTGAATATAGAATCTTTTGAAACTTCAATGCCATCTTCTGTCCAATTTACAAACTTGAAGCATTTGATAGGAGTTGCTTTTACAATTACTTGTGCCCCTATTTCGTAGCTATCAGTTCCATTTGTTGTTCCATTTGAAATAGGTAATGATTGTGTATTAATCGAAAACTTCTTTATACCAATTTTAAAAGCGCCGCCTTTCCCTTCACTAACTATATTATCTCCCCAGAAGTGAATGGTATAGCTACCAATTGTATCAAATGAAGGGACTTTAAATGAAAACTCAAGTGAACCTTCTGTATTTGGAGCAATTTGTCCCAAATAAAAAGAATCTTTAGGCAGAGTAACAAAATCATTCATACCTATTTTTGCATAAACATTTCTCGCCATTGTATTGCCATAGTTCTTGTATTTCAATTTAACGATATTTGTACTTGACAATGGATATGCCGTTTTTATTTGAATCGTATTAACGGCAAGGTAGGGGTTTGATAAAATCCCACTTAAAGCATCATTTAACAATTGAATTTCATTAGGGATTTCATTATTACTTTTAATCGTTTTATTAGCCAACTCGTTTAATTCATTTATAGATGCTCTATTTGTTGAATCAATTATTGTACTAATCAATTGATAAGTAATAGCCAATCTATGATGTGGAGAGAAATGAACGGCATTGTATAAGTTTTGATGATATAATGTATCATTTCTATTGGATAATGTATAAGAAGCATCAATTGTCCTTAAAGATTCTGTAACAGAATAAGTAAGTATGCTGTCAAGCCTGTACAACGCTTGCAATTTAGTAGATGCACCATAGAAACGACCTGAATTAATATCTGCTTTTATTTCATTAAGTTTAGTATTATAATCATTAACTGCAATAATTACCTCATTACCAAGCAAAGAGGCTGTTTCTGTATTAAACACTTTGACATCATTTCCTCTTGGTACTAATACGGCACTTAGATTGCTTTTAGCATTTGTAGTTATATCATTTCCATTTTTAAATAACAAAACGAATGAAGCACTTGCCGTTGCGCTGGACATGATATCAATACCAGTATTTACTCCACTAATAATAGTTTTGAAGACAGGTATAGTTTTTACTATCCATTCTAAGCCGCTTGTTTCTTGAAAGGTTTTACTAAGGTCGAATAGTTCCTTTTTTTTATTAGCATATTCAGCAAATGCAAATAGAGCCACTATTTTTTTATACGCTTCTGTATTGTTTGTATAATCGACACTTAACTTATTTTTAGAGTTATTCCAGACTGAATAAAGATTAGATTGATTGGTCCTTGATTTTTGCTGGCTAACAGAAGCCTCTATTAAGGGTTCTAAGGGTGCTATAAGCATATTTTCCATATATAAAGGTCCTATTGTTTCTCTAATAGGCTTATTAATAAATTTTTCAACGTAAGGTTCAGTTAGATTTTCTATTTTATCTCCAGCATATTTTTCAAAAACAACACGAAAAGTGCCTTCTAAAAATGGTACTGCGGACTTTATTTTAGAATTATCCTTTATTATTCTCTGCAACAAATCGCCATATAGAATAGTAGCCTGTAATCTATATCCACTTACTTGAGAAATAAGGTATTTACACACGAAATTATTGCACTTATTAAGAATTTTTTCTATGTTTATACTGCTAACTAATAACCCCAGTAGGGTTTCTGTTGTTTCAGCTAATTGCTCATCTAACGCTTCACCCATTAAGGATTGCTGAATATTATAGTTTTCTAAGGCATTTGTAATAATATACAATCTAGCCAATGCATTATAATAGCTTTCATCACTTTCACTATCTAAAGTAATTGTTTTCCAATCACTCAAAAGGTTTTTTAATGAATTTGTATTGTGAGCATTGACAGAAACAGAATTTGAATGTAAAGATATTTTTGAAATTCTATCAGCACGTCTTAATACAACTGTTGCCAACTGAAGGGGTATTTTTATATTATGGTTTACTGAACTTACGGAACTAATATTTTTTATTTTTACAGAGTAACCACCTTTTTCTGCCTCTATATCATAGTTGCCCGCTTGTAGATTATCGAAAATATAACTTCCATCTGACAAAGATGTTATTGTTTTAAAAGATGTGGTTTCGCCTGTTCTAAATATTTTGATATTAGAGTTTGCAGCTGAAGTGGTGGAAAACACTCCATTACTCAAATCAAATCCTAAATCGCTTATAATTCCAGTTATTTTATACTGAGGGGTAACGACTATTGGTGAAAAATTAGCTTGAACAGTCCTATCAGAAGTCATTACAACATCATAAGGATTTAGAGTAGTTGCACTTCTCCCGCTCTCAGTCCAATTATCAAACTTGTAACCCGTTTTCGGCGTTGCGGTTAGACTAACTGATTGACCAGAATTATATGTACCAATCCCATTTATTAAGCCAGTTCCTGTAACAGAACCACCAACAGAGGAATTTGCTGTTGCTGTTAATTTATACTGAGGGGTCACTATTACTTGTGAAAAATTAGCCTGTATAGCCCTATCAGAAGTCATTGCGACATCATAAGGATTAGCTGTAATTGTACTCTTACCACTTTCAGTCCAATTATCAAATTTGTACCCTGTCTTTGGAATAGCTGTTATTTGAACATTTTGTCCAGAACTATAAGTGCCAATACCATTTACTAAGCCTGAACCTGAAACAGATCCGCCAATAGTAGGACTTGGATTTAATGTTAGTTTATACTGTGAAGTAGCTATTTGCGTATAAATTCCTTCTTTTTGAATTGAAGCATTAGCACTAAGAGTTATAGAAATTGGATTAGGCGTAGTCCAACCATTCACATTTGAAAAAATTATATTGTAGTTGCCAATAGGCAAACTTTGAGGTGTACCACTTTGATAGCCACTACTTCCACCCTCTATCCCCCAAGTTGCTGTATTGCTTATTGCTTGTGGTAATATTGTTACTTGTACTGAACCATACTGAGGGGTCACTTGCCCATCTTGATAAATAGTAAATGTTCTTTGAGTTACTCCATTCCCATCTTTTATAGAAATATTTCCTGATCTTGAAGAAATAGTTGTATTTGTTTTAACCGTATAATCTACTCTACCATTAGCCGAACTTACCACTGAACTAAAAACATCAGGACTTTCATTACTAGCGGTATAATTACAACCACTTGTTGTACTAACAGTAAAATAGTCAGACCCTCCATTTGAGTTGAAAGGCTTTGAGGTTGGAGATATTTGCCAACCTGAGCAACTTTGTCCCTGTGCTGACTGTCGCCAAACTACTATTGCATAAGGTCCACTTGGTCCGTTACTTTGGCACCGTAGAGTGGTAGATACAGAAACCAATAATCTAACTGTTCCAGTAAAATCTGCTGTCCATTTTATGTAAGGTGCATTTGGGCAATTTGATCTTCCACTATTGTTGGAATAACAAAGTTTAGTATTATTTGAATAATTAGAAAGAGATAGTTCAGCATTCCATCCTTGATAACCTCCAAAATCATTACACGTTGTCCACTCATATGTATTGCCTTGAGTTACATTATAAAGAGACCAGTTTCCAGCGTTGATTGTAGGACTTACAGTTGACCAATTAGGAGATGTAGAGCTAAAATTTCCAGATGGATACTGTTTAACAAAGTTAGTACAAGCCGAACTTGCATTATTACAATCTTGAGAAAATCCCATATTTAAATAGCATAAATTCAGAATAACGAGGACTATACTGAGTAGCTTGGTTTTCATGATTTCGAGATATTTTTATGTAAGAAAATAAGTTTGTTAATAATTTTCACTTGGTTTTATGAGGAAGAGGATAGTAGTAGTACGACTACCCCCTCAGTATTTTACTCATCAATGTTCAATTTTTCAATTCATTGAAATCAACTCTATTTTCTATCCATCATTAAAATGATAATATCTTCAGAGACACCAGCTTTAGTCAATTCAACCAAAGCATCAGTCGAGGTATTGAAACTACAAGTAGATGTTTTGATTTTTTGAATAATAAGGCTATTAGGTAGTTTATTTTTAGTAAGCGAAATAACATCGGAATTTGATAGAGCGTTTTTATCCTTTGACTCATCCGATTGCTTTAATTTATTTTTACCCATTTCAACTTGGAATGCTGCCTTTTCATCTATTTTATTCATACTTTCTGATAGTTCTTTTGCTTTCCTACATGTAACAATCGCATCTGTAACTATACCACCTGAACGTAGCTTATTAGATTCTAATAAATTAGTTATGGCATTGTCATAGTCATTTTGAATAAAGTACATAATACCCAAATTGTAATAAGCACGAGCCAAGATTTTGTCTTTAATTTTTTCTTCACTTTTACAAAAATCAAGATTTTTCTTAGAAATGGAAAACGCTGATGCTATATCACCGACCTTTAAGGCCTTATAAGCATCTTTTAAACCACCATCTTTATCATCATAGAATACAAGATTATTGGTTTCTGTCCAAGAGAAAAATAGTTTATGGAAATCATTGATTATCGAACTAATAGCCCGTTCTTGTACCATTACAGAAGAAGGAATTTCTGGTCTTCCACTTGTAGAAGTGCTTTCATAGGTAGGCGAGTCTTCAATAACTTGGGCAGCAAAAACTCTACCCGTTGTTAAATCAGTTGTTTGGACGGATACTTTAAGATATACAGTTGTTTTTGCGATATAGACTCGCTCAACATAGTTACTTTTGGATTTTGCATCGTATTTTTCTACGTCTTTATACAAATTATCTTTCGATTCGGTTTGGCATCTTAAAACCTTTACAGAAACTAAAGCCGAAGGTCCCAATATTTTACCTATCGACATAGCACTATTTTTATCTACATATTCAGATAGATTAAAATTTTGTTCAGAGAGTATAGATTTGAGATTTTCTCTCGCAATAACTTCTACTTTGTTATTAACAAAATCACTAATCATAGCATCAATCACTTGATCTGAACACTGTCCAGTAGCTGTATTAAACACTACTTTATTGATTTTTAATCCAAATCCAGGAGGGTGTACCATTTGTACTGCAACTTTAGGATTACTCAACGACTCAAAGAATTGAGCATTCATCGGATTAAAAGCTATGGAACAAATTAATATTACCAGAAATAATTTAATTGTACTCATAGGTAGGGACATAGTCAGTTGTTTTAGAATTCTTTTCATTTTTAGATAAGTTACTTTTAATTGATTCTTTTAAATTTATATTACGTACAAATACTTTATGACTGAACAGTATCAGTCATTGCATCAAGTTGTGTTGACGAAAGTATCATTGGGTTAGGCAGTTACGTAAAACCGTAGCTACTACTTAAAGTGAGTTAAAGAAGAGAGTACAACTGAATAAAAATCAGAAGAAACATTGTTTTGGATTTCATAGTTGGTTTTAATTTATTGTTCATGATTCAATGAGTTCGTATTATATAAATGGTTTTTGTTTGGGCTAATATATCAAATAAGAAGTACGTTATCAATAGAATAAAAACCCTTATTATATTTAACATATAAAATAATTTACAAAGATATAATCAATTTTTGGTATAGAAAATAGACCCTGGGGCCTAATTTTTAACCTTACCTTATATTATTCGATTGAGCTAATTCACCAATGCGATTTAGTTTTGCAGATGAAACATTATCAATGAAATCATAGATAACGCTATCATTCATACCTTCTACTTGAAAGTTAAGTACGGATCCGCCATTTGGGGCAATAGCAATAATGTGTTTTCGAGTAAACCACCATATTGCGAAAAAAATGCAACTAATAAGAAAGCCAATATTATTGTTACTGTACACCGTGAATAATAGGCTTAGAATTGCTAAAGCAATAAAAAGTAAGTTACTTTTGTATTTGACTTCAATTGAGCTGATGTCCTCAAGAAAAATGATGATAGCAAAAGACTGGCCCCAAATACTATCCTTCAATTGAATGCGATAATTGGTTAAAATTATTTTATTGCCATTGGAGGTTAATAGCTCCTTTTCATTTGATAATAATTTCATTGTTGATTATTTTCATGGTTAAATTAATAATTAACACAAATGTAAAAATTCAATATTCGTGAATATGTTTCAATATTCTCTTGTATCCCCTCGAAGTTTATACATATTCTGCTTACTCATTTCCAAGTATCAAAAAGAATTAGTTGATAATTACTTTACTCAAAGTAGAAATCTCCATTTGATTTATTACATTTTCACATCTTTTCCCCTTCGTATATCTTTGTTAAAAAAAATATTTTCTCTACATAATTTCAATTACTTTCACACGCTGTATTATTGGCATATTTTCTTATATAAACAGACCAAATACTGAGGGGGCTGTAATCCAAATCTAAACAAGAAATAAAAGAACCAAACAATGAAAAACGATTTTACAAGTATCTACAAAGTCATAGAACCAAAAGAACAAGAGGCTTTTCATCATTATCTTCAATGCTTTTATGGCAATCAAAAATCTGTTTTATCTATTTTTGAAAAGGCTGTACAAACTTTGGATGCAGATGAAGATTTGGAAGAAATACTAATGGATTCTACGCCTACAAGTCGTAAGAATACCCTTAATGCTTTTTCTGACTTAAAAAAGTGGCTATTAGAGTTTTTAGCAACTCAAGAAATACGGCACAACACAATAGAGTCGAAATTTTTAACCCTTGAAGCTCTGCGAAAAAGAGGGCTGCATGATGTTTTTCAACAAAAATCAAAACATTTAATTCAAGAATTGGATAAGCAAAAGAGCCCTGATGTGTGGCATTTGTTTTGGAAAGTTCGCCAGTCTCACATCAATTATTTTAGTTTGCCCCTCGATAGGCTTCAAGACTATCAAGATGACATGTTTCGACTATTATATGACCTTGATAATTTTTATATGGGTGCTAAATTGAAATATAGCACCGAATTGTATAGCCGTTCAAGTGTGTTGCAAGAGCAATATGAAGTGCCTTTGTTGGATAATATTTTATCGTTGATTGATGCAGGAGAAAACATTAATCCGATTATCAAAGATTTGTACTTGCCCCTATTTGAGTTGGTAAAAACAGACTCCGAGCAATCTTATATAACCCTGAAATCATTTCTACAAAATTCATCAACCCACGAACCCATAGAACGGTTATCCATACTTTTATATCTTTTAAATTCAGCTATTCGCCGTTTCCAAAAGGGCGAGGAATCAATGATTAGAGAAAGTTTTAGTCTGTATCAATTTGGACTTGATGCGTCATTGTTTACAGCCACGGGCTATTTTTCTACTGGAACATTTTTAAATATTACCAATTTTGGATGTCATCTTAAAGAGTATAGTTGGCTTGAAAAATTCGTAAAACAATGGTCACTTTATCTTTCTCCAATAGATAAAGATGAAACTATCAGTTTTAGTATGGCACGCATCGCTTTTGAAGAAAAGAAATTTAACCAAGTAATCGAACTACTCCGTGATATTGATTTTAAAAATATCAGCTTTACTTTAAATGTACGGCTATTGTTGATTAGAGCCTATTTTGAACAACGAGTACCCACTAATTTAATGTTGGATTACAGCAATGCTTTATACCTATATGTTTATCGGAATAAAAAAATGGGTAATAATATGCAAACACGAGCAATCAACTTCGTGAAAATATTTAGACAGTTAATCAACGGCAAATCAAAAAAACAACTATTCAAAGAACTGGATAAAAAAGAAAAAATAATACTCTGTTATGACTGGTTAAAAGCAAAAATTGAAGAAAGTCGTAATTAAAAGTGTAGGAGGTACCTTACGATCGCTACGGTACCATCAACTACTTACCAATCATTAGAAAATAACTATTTCCTCAATGACTGTATAGACAATATTCAAAATTACTTCTAACATGTTGTCAAAATTTAAAGCGTGAAAAAAATTGTTTGAACTATATGAATGCCCTGTTTCAGTAGTCTGCAGTTTTCTGAAAAGGGGTAAGACATACCACCATTTTTGACAATAGAGTAGGGGATGCTTTCTTACAAGCACCTGCCGTTTTTGACCCTAATTGAGTCGCTAATTTTATTTTGATTTTATACCCCCTCAGTATTTGAAGCATTAGAATTTTCTATCGCTCAATATTTAGGGTTTTTTCTCTTCTACCTTAACTATGTAAATTCATGGTGTTTGGATACTTGAGTTTTTAATTTTTTTTGAAAAAAGTTTTTATACTTTGTTGTTTCCGATTTCTCTTTTTCTCTTCTATCTTAACTATGTAAATTCAAGGTGTTGAGATACTTGGGTTTTCAATCTTTTTTTTTAAAAGTTTGACCCCCTCAGTATTGGGCATGAAAAAAGCCGCTCCAACATCTGTTTGGAGCGGCTTTGAAAAGCGATTACTTATGTATTTTATTTGATGATAATGGGCGGTTTTGATTGGTCTGCACACCGTTCTACTCGGCGTTCTTCATTTTTGTAATCTGTAAAACTTACGCCACCAAAAGCACTTTTGGTCAAGTTTTTAATGAGGAAATAGGTAACACCCGCTTTAAGATTTAAGAAAGGTTTGGTTTCGTCTGGGTCAATGGTGATGTAGTTATATTGATCATACCAACCTCTTTGTGGCCCAACATAAACCTTAATTTGACCTCGTGTCGCATTCTTAAAATAAATATCTCCTGTATTGCTTTTGAAACACTCCATATCTGTATTAAGTGTTGGTTTCGTTACAACAGGCGGTATGGGATTACGACAATCTTCCCACCCTCGCAATGCAAATGTCATACGAGTATTCCGTGGAGGGTGTGCAGCATCGCCTTTTTCACTCAAAATGCTTGCTGCCTTTTCAAGGTCTTCGGCACTTGCGCCCAAATGAGACAAGGCGCATCCTGCAAATTTATCGGATGCCAGTTCATCTAATCGGAGTTGTTCTATATCATCTTTTTTGAGTAAATGACCATTGACATGATGCCCGATTTCGTGCGCCAAAACAAAAATCATTGCCCAATAAGTTTGACTTTCTTTTTTAATCCGATTGATGTAAATAGGATTGTAGTGAATATATCGCTTCCCGCTTATGATTAGAGCCTCCGCATTTTTCACATCTGCGGCTTCAATCGTAAAGCTATTGGGTGATACCCCTATTTTTTTACAAATATCCGCAATAGTATTCTTGGCTTCTGGACTTGCATTATCGACGTATCTATCTTTTACAACCACGTCTCCTTCCGCAGCGCATATTTGAGTATTGGCATTGATTTTCACAAGCCGTTGTGCTGAAAGTGTCTGTATGATTAGAGTTAGGTTTACAAAGAAAAATACTGATTTCATGATAGTTTTTAATATTGTTTTTCATTTAAATAATTGAGTAACTCAACGGCTTGGCTTCCATATTCTGATTGTTTATTCATGTTTTCCAAAATGCTTTTGGCTTTTTTATAATCCTCTTTCTGCAAGTATGCCATAGCCAAATACCATTCAACAGCGTCATATCGGAAGGTGTTTTTATCTTCATAACGGGTTTCTAAAATGCCAATGGCCATATCTGTTTTAGGCGGCTTAATCATCAACGCATTGATAGCACGATACAAACCACGAGGGCCGAAATTATTGACTTGTTTAGTCTCATTTTGAGTAAAAAGTGTTTCTGCCTCCATATATTGTCCCGCTTTATAAGCTATTATGGCTAAAGAATCTGCCCCTGTTTGAAACTGTTGTAGATTTGTATTGTCATAAGGTAATGGCGCATTATCGAGCCATTTTTCTATAATATACTTATGTCTTTCCGTTTTTTGATAGCTGTTAAAAGCCCAATAGCCTATCAAAACAAGAAAAATAAGCCCTAAACCACTTAACAACAGCTTAATACTGAGGGGCCCTCCGCTTTGAGAAGGTTGAGTATTTTCTTCTGTTTTAGCATCATCAGCCGTCGTTTTTTCTTTGACAAAATCATCTAAATGTGGTTTGATGTGTTGAAACAAATGATATTCAGTAGCCCGTTTTTTAACAGCCTTATCAAATGCCACCGCTTCTTTAAGGTCGTTATTGATAGCCATATTGCGCTCAAACTCAATGCGGTCTGCATGGGTCATTTTATCTGTTAGATAGGCATTTATGCTATCTTCCCACTCGTCGTAATCAAAATTATCTGTTGTCATTTTCAGTCGTCTTTTAGCAACTTAAAATTGAATTAATTATCTTTTTTCGAGTTGATACAATCTTGTAAAAGCTTTCGTGCTGAACGCAATCTGGATTTGATTCCACCCAAAGTTGTTTGTTCAACGATAGCTAATTCTTCAATGGATTTGTCTTCGTGCTTTTGCTTATAGAATAATTTGAGATTATTGACATAATGAAAAATGTCACTATTCATTATTTCTTCTTCGCACTCTTGCATATAATCTTCGAGGCTTTTATCTCCTGAAAAATCATTAGCCTCTTCTACAATATCGTATTTTTCAAGATTATCATGGTTATCATGTTTGGTTTTATGTTTAATAAATCGAATGACTTTATACTGAATAATTCTACCAAGGTATTGTTCCATTTTACCTTGCTCTTCATATTTATCAGTAGTAATCATTTTCGCCACTTCAAAAATAGCACTTAGACTAATATCATGGGCGACGGTATTCCAACTTTCTAAGCCCCTATTTACATTGTATCCACACTTATTTAAGTATATTTTTGATTGTTTTAAAGAAAATGTATAATAATCGTTGGCGATATTTTTGAGTACGTCCATATCTATAAAAGAGATGTCCCCGCCTGACCAACCATGTAGCCAATTGTCTTTTTCATAGAAATTATCTTTTTTAGACATACTCAAGTTATATATTTGTGGAAACAATATCGTTTCAGCAAAAGTAAAAAATACCTAAACAATATGAAGTTTTTTGTTGTATATACCTTCTTCTCAATTAGCATTTCATTTTTAACGGCGCAATGTCCGAAAATTGACCTATATCTTGTTAATTGGGAAGGAAATACAGTAACACTGAAATGGCGTTGTTCACCCAATTTTTTGAACGATACTTTTCATGTTTTTAGAACTTGTTTGTCAGATAAAGGAGGTAAAGAAATTAGCGTTGGAAAAGTCGCGGCTATGACAAAACGCTTTGAGTTTGCAGATGTAAAAGAACTGAAAGGGAATTTAACCTATCAATATAAAGTAAGGTATGGGCAGAATGATAGATGTATCTCTAATCTGAAAAATACACAAGGACGTGTTATAGACGGGGATTGCTCCACTACTGGATTCATACGTAATTTGGAGTCGTTCACAATACGGGATGTTGTCAAAATTACTCCTGAAAAAACGAGTGCTGCAACCAATACATATTTATCTGTTAAGATAGAAATTAAAGATTTGAAATTTGATTTTTCATCAAATTTTAGTTACGCACTAATCTCTGATAACGGCGTGATAGAAACTGAATCACAGGTTGTCGATGATGATTTTAGATTTGTAAATGTTTTTATTCGAGGCCATTCTTTGGTTAATAAAAAAATGAGAATCGCTTTGATTCAAGGGAATGAGATATTGGGTGTTTCGGATGAGATTGAACTCAAATAGACATTTCCTAATAATTGGTAATTTTCTTTTCTAAGGAAGAAAAGCGTGTTGATTCAATTTGTTATGCCTTCAAGTTCCAAAGAATCATCAGACAGTTTATTGTCTTTTTGAATATTTTGAACCAATCGTAATAATTCTGAAAGTGGTTGAACAACTGTTAAAGCCTCTCTGACGCTCTCATTTTCAGAAGCCATTTGAATCTGAAGAATGGTTTTCAAAAGTTTTTTATCCATCTCATTTGGTAAAGCGTCACCTTTTTTCTGCCGTTCAAGTAAATAATGTATAGCAAATACTTGTATGTCATAAAGCGAAGCCACGTCTATTTTTTTAATTTTATCAATGGCTCGAATTGTGGGATATGTGAAGATGGGTTGCTCGTATCCATGTCTATCACGATGCGCTGATACTCGACAAGCACCCGAACAATAAGTTTGTCGCCGATTGGTTCTCTTAAACTCGTCGCCACATTGACAACAGGTTGTGATTTCATATTTCATTGTGCTGCTATTTTTATTGTTATACGTAACGTTAAAATAATCGTTACACGTAACGTTGTAAATGTTACGTGTAACGGTAAAATTGATTAGTTACAAATACTATACCTTGATGTTCGTAAGTCGAGGCACAAAAATTTTATAGCAACTAATCGTTTTAGCTAAGAGTTTTTTCCCAAGAGAATCATTAGGAATGAAACAGAAATATTTTTGCTGTTTTATAGCGTATAATATAATTTACTATCCTAAACTTCGTTTTTAGTACCTTTTTGTAGTCAGCTTTTTCTAGTACAAGACACAACGAGTGTAAATATTACTTAACATAAATTGAATTATATTAGTAAAATAAATTGAACTGTATCTCCCTGAAATCACTTGACACCCAAGGCGTAAGTAATTGACAATGAGACGATTAGAATCAAAATTGAAAAAAGAGCCAAACAAGCAAAATACGCTCGTTTGGCTCCAAAATAACACCAATTAAATTTATGGTATATGCTCATATAAATCACTGCATTCAAATAAACTTTTAGTACCCAATACATTCACGTCATCATTTGCGGGGCGTACCCATTGGAAGTTGAGCCCGTTATTAAACTGCATGTTATAAAAAGTATAAATCAATACCTCATTATGATAAATCTCCAAGGTATTACCTTGTTTTTTGCACTTCATTGGTGCGACATCACCGTAAACATTTGATGCAATAGGAGTTTCAATTAAAGATCCATAATAAGTATTTTCTTCAATTGCTGTGATTATATTTACACCATATTTTTGAGTGATACAAATACCTTTAGCTTCGCCTGAATACGCATCTAAAACAAAGAATTTAGTAATGCTATTTGCTCTAAAGGTTGCTGTAAAAGTTACATAACCATCTCTATTTGAACAAATAGGTTTATCAAAGCGTTGCCCTAAAGAAATGTTGTCATATCCCGGTCTATATACAAATGGCCCGTCTAAATCAACCAAGTTACTATTATATTGTTTATCATCATCACCGTCTAAGTCTGTATCCAAAATATTATAACTTCCTCTAAAAGTAGGGCTGTTACTTTGGAGACTGTAATCAGTACTATTAATCACTCCATCTCCATTAACATCTCCCGACCACATGACTCTTTTATTACCAACAACTTCTAATGGTGTATTAGTAGCTGAAGGTTTATTATATACGGGCGTTCCAGAAACTTGAGTAAAATCTGCTGTCACTATACTTCCACCAGTAAAGTTTATTGCTGTTTGTGTTCGGAAACCCAAATGATTGCGATGACGAATAGTAATATGATATCTACCTTGAGTGTTTTTTAATTCAACGGGTGAAATACCATCTACATCAACGATATCGCCATCACTTTGTAATAAGGCAGCCCGTTTTGAGACAATTGTTGCAGGATTACTTTCACTACGTAATTCAATCAATACCCAGTCAACGATAGCATCAGAGGTTTCATTATAGCCCAATACTGCGGCTGCCGCAACATCTGTGGTACCTGCATAAGGACTATTTCGAGGTATTATACTATAGGATGAACTTAAATTAGTCCTCATTTGACCAGAAGTTTTATCGTATGCACCACCTAAAAATACTTTTGCAGATAACAATGCAGGTTGTGTATTAGTAGTAGGAGTAGTAGCACCAACACCATATTTAAATATAAAATTAGTTGAAGATGTTGCAAAACCATTCACTTTATAAGTAAACTTAGCTGGATAATCTCCATTTGTTATTTGCGGAAAACTCACAGATGCCATTAAATCCCTGAAATAAATTGGATATGGATAACCTACGAAACTTCCGTAATTGGAGTTTGGTAATGGCAAAAACCAATACCATTTTCTCTGTTCATATCCTTGATTGACTCGATTATTATATTGTTGTACTTCATAAGTTGAAAATGTATTGGTACTTATTGTGGTGCCATATTTTTCCAATACATAGTTTTTAATAGCTTTAAAATCTTCATAATAGCATTTTGGCAACATGTACTTGTATGGAAAAACGGTATTTAATAGAGTATTATTGATTGTTGTATCAGCAATTTTTATATATTCTGTATCTACTTCAATACACTTGACTGGTAGAGCTGATATATAATTATAAGCTGGTTCGCCGACTCTTTGAAGCTTTATTGGCTGATAGATCTTTGCTGCTTCATCAACAGGTTTATAAATCAATGGATCTATTACATTAGTAAAATAATTATCAGTAAGAACCGCTTCGCTTTCAATCAAAGGTTTGAAATTAGTAAATCTTGAACCTTTTAAATCTATACCATCAAAAGGCTCTGAGTTCGCAACATTGTTACCTAATACCTTCCCTGCGAGTCCTATGTCAACTGTGACATAATTACTAACTACTTTAGCCGCCATTTTTTCAGCGAACGTATTGTGTTTACTTGTTTTAAATTTATAGTCGAAAATTTTTGTCGCACCTGACCATACTTCTGCCGTGTATTCCTTGTCAAGTGCTAAAACAGGTAAAGTAAATTCTAATGACGCTAAATAGTCATTATAAGTACATGGTTTAATAAGTCTTACATTGGCTTTATCCACAAATTGTATTGTTATGGCTTTAGGGCCAGTCTGAACACTCAATAATTGAGACTGGGATTGCTTTAACTTTATAAAACCTGTAGTAGTCTCTTTAGGTAGCATATATTTATGCCCAATAACAGGATATGTTGCTGCAATATTACTTAATGGAATATCCATAGGTGCGCCTCCTGTCGTAAATTCAACTATTTTCTCCTCAGTTGCTACTAATCTAAAAGACGGTATTTCGCGTATTTCAACTGATACTTTAAATTTATACTTTGTATTACCAGACAATTCATTATCGGTCTTAAATATATAAGTATCAACACCGTAACCATAAGTCTGTATTTTGGGCTCAATAAACTGCCCAGCTTGATTCCATAACCCATAACTTTTTAAAGTAGCATTATATCGTAGAGGATTTCCTTGTGCATCGTATTCGTCGCCATTGAAGGTAGCATCAAGTGGTAACCTAAAAGCAACTTGTATATTAGTCAAAACACTAACATTTTCAGCTTTATCCTCTGGTAGTACATCTGCTATCATTTCAAACTTCGGAATAGTTGCGCCGCCCGCTGGTGTACACTCATCACCAAATCGGATACGACAACTAAATCCGCCTTCTACTAAACCTCCAAGAATAGAAAATCTTCCTGCTACATAACCTGCAAACCATGATGGATTAGGTAATTTAGCTTGTAGTAAAACAGCTGCACCCGCACTTATAATCGGAAATTCTCCTTTAATAAAGAACAAGTTTACTTTGACTCCAAGTTCACCTTGTAAATATGCATAAGCTTGTCCATTGGCGTACCAACCATTCATACCTATTGGCCCGGGTCTTCCTGCACAAGTTAAGTTTCCATAATCTTTAACCATAATATCAAAGCCTATACCTGCTTGGAATTTAGCATAAAAAATTAAAAAATTAAGATTACCTGTATTGACGCTTAGACTTGCACCAAAGGCAAGGCCTCTACCGCCTCCCAAATCATTCAGATTACGCATGTAATCAAGGCTTTGAAGTTTCACTCCAAGAATATTTGCTACTGCCGAAGGCGGCGGCGGACTTGCTCCTAAGCTGTCTCCAACCATAAAATACGCTTTTGTTGTGATGTTAGCAAAACCTAAAGTCATACTAACCCCTATTGGATTTTGAGGTGTTCCGACAAGAACGTACCACCTGTTAGGCGCAAATCGAATTTTAGCCCAACCCGCTAAACCATTCGTACCAACACCTTTAATAAATCCGCCAGCAATATTCATATATACTTCAAAATTTCCATCTAATGCTTTGTTTTGAAAGTCATATTCTATACCCATTGAGGCCACGATAGAGCCTTCTCTGTCTGCTGGTTCAAGCGCACTATAGCCATCTCCTAATGCTTTGAAGTTTCCAGCGGCTACTTTTGCATTATAATCTGTCTCATTTTGACTAACAGTGTTGACTAATGTTGAATGATTAGTTTTAACACTATTCTTTAAATCTGTTCCACTTGCATATGGTGCTTTTTGACTTGCATTAGGCATGATGATAGCCTTTCCATGAAAGCCAATTTTCTGCACTCCCCATGAAGGCGTGAACGTCATTTCTAAGGTTGCTTTACCAACAACTGCGGTTTTCCCACCAACGGTAAATAATGCCGACAAGCGTACTCCTAATCCTGTATTGAGGTCTGGTACATACTTTAGTCCACTTGGACACATCCAATTAGTGAGGGTTTCTGTTGATTTTTTCATGTGATATGAAGCACCACCACCTAATCCATTGATGATGAAAGCGGGTCCTCCTACGGGAATATTTAATCCACCCACTAACATATCTACGTACCAATAACGGTAGTTTTTAGTTGCATCAGCATTGCCATCTAATTTGCCAAAGGCAGCAATAGCATTTATACTAGCACCATCTCCTACCAGTTTGAGTGTAAGCCCTAAGCTACCCGCAAAACCTGTTCCCATAATAGGATGATTTTTTAGCATACTAATTTCTCCGTCAATACTAAATCCATTGAAGTCCGCGGCTACTCCGACCTTTGTAACTTCAAAACGATCGTATTGATAGCTAACTCCATCTGCATCTTGAACAAGTTTACCAACAATACCCATAACCGCTGAAGCCTGAATTTTGTTAGCGGATTCTTCCATTAGGTTAAGATTTAATCCAGCCCATAAGCCTACTTCATTATTGTTACTAAGACTAAAGGATAAGGTATTCAAAGTAATAGGAAAATTAGCGACCTTATTATTTGTTGTTTGATAACCAAAGTAGTCTGCTTTAATATACGGTACTTCGGTTTGAAGTTGAAGCCCTTGAAATTTAATACCACTTAATGAAGCCTCTTTTACAGCACCATCGCCAATACCTATATTCAATTCACCATTGAGGAATGCTCTTGGACGGAATTTATCGTCCTTAACTGTAAGTTCTATAAATGAACCCGCTTGCAATTTACCTTTTGCTTGCCAAAGGTCGAATGGCAATTCAGAAGTTAGGCTTACATTTAGTAGATAGCCATTATCCGCTGAAAATAAAGCTCTATAGGCTAATCCGTAGTCTTTTACTAAACCAGAAGCTGTTTTTTGGGATATTGGCAGTGCTATCGAGCCTTCAAATCCTGCCGCTCTCAGTCTATTGGCTTGTACTTCTATTTCAAATTTATCTACGCTGAAATCCCAGCCAGAGGCACTACCTGTTTGTAGTATATTGGTTCCCGATACAATACCTGAAAAACCCCAATTATCAATTAAGAGATTTGTCCCTGCGAATGTTACCCTTTCAGTTGTTCCTCTTTTTTTGAACTCTTTGGGTAAAATGACTTTAATACTTTTGATAAATACGCCCCGCCATAAGTTTTCTTGCCCCAGTGTAAGATTTCCATAGTTTGGGGGAAATTCTGATAATGATACATTATTAGCAAAATCGCTAAAATCAAACTTTGCTTCTGTAATTTCAAAAGCTACTTTTTCTATGCCTTTAATAGCAAATGGCTTCACAAAGTTTATACCCGCAAGCATATTGTTCCAATCTGTAAGTTTTTCGACTTTAAAAGTACCTATAACCTTTTCCTGTGGGTCACTGACGATTGAATAGTCACTATTGAGTGGTGTTAATAGGCTTCGAGGAAATGAAATGTCCGCTACTACATTAACATCTTTAACCCCGCCACAAGCAAAACTGACATACGTTAAATTGGTCGTTGCACCTGTTGCCATATCAAAGCCCCCTTTAAGCGTTATCATACTGTTACCACCATTGATTGGGATTTGAAAATCACCTAATAGCACTAAATTCCAATCACCTATGACACCGCCACTATGAGACAGTTTGATGTTATTTGCTCCGAAAAATATTGATTTGCCTTGGGGTAAATCCATTTTGCAGAATACCAATAGCTCAGTATAGGTTGGGTATAGCTTCGCTTGACCTATGGCCAACGTGACGGTGCTATTACCAAACTTCTTTTTGATACCTACGGGCAACTCAATGATATTATCGGGTGATAATAAATCCACAAAACTCCCTTTGCGCTCTATTTCATTAATAACGCCTTGTGCTTGGTCACGGGCATTGCTCATGTACTCAGACACTGTGAAGGTATTATCAATGTATGCTTTTGTGAACTCGGGTGCGGCGTAGCCCACATGATTGGGTATCGCAGCATTGATGCCGTTCTCTTTTAGATACTTTTCCAACTCTGGAAAGGTATGCTGTTGAATGTTTGAAGCATCAAAATTAAGATTTTGTGCTGCGGTGGCGGTAGTGACAATACTGTCTTTGCTACCATTATTGCCATTAGCGGGTGCTGCATGGAGACTTCCACACAAGGCTATTACCCCGCACCAAAGTGTTAATAGAATGCGCATGAGATTATTGTTTTGCTTTAATCAGTTTTGATTTATTTTCTCAATTATATGTTTGTGTTATGATAAAGGGGGGAATAAATTATACTGTTTCTAAATCAGCTATTTTAGCTGTTAACCTGCCTGCTGGACAGGTACTGAGGGGGTGCTTTGATTATTGAAGTTCTTGCTTTACTTTAATACTGAGGGGTCTGATGTATTTCTCTATATTGATGAATCCTACCCCTCAGTATTGGCATACGGTATCTATTGTTTTTTACCCTTGAATGTTTCTGTTTGTTCAAAGGGAGTACTACTATTTATTTTCACTTTTATTGTGTAATAAAAAGAATCATTGCTGATTCTTCCTGTACCACTTAGGAGTTGGTCATCTCCGAGTGCTTGACTTGAAAGCTCACAATCGGTGGCGTTTTTGACACTTGCCTTTATATTGGGGCGAGGTGAACCAAAAGCCCGAGGGGGTAGTGCCAAACTAATTTCAGTAGCTGAAACCTTTGTTGTAGTCACCGACATATTGTAATCAGTACTGCTCACACCATTGCTTGATGTTCCTTTGCCACTATATACGCCTATGAACTTATCAGCGTTTTGGGTTTCAGTTACTGGTGTGGTTTCTTCTTTTTTGCCACACGAGGCAGCTATAAAAAGAGTTAGAGCTAAAAAGCTAACAATTAAAATCTTCATAAATAAGGTTTTAAATTTAAAATTTTTGATAATCAATTGTGCAATCAGTATTACATTTTTACAATTTTCTCTTTTGAAACCTTACCATTTTGTTGAATTTCAACGATATATATACCTTTTTCTAAAACATTTAAATTCAAACTTGTAAAGTTGCTATTGACTTTTTGACTTACCACTTTTCTACCTACTAAGTCATAAACAGAAATTTGACAGTCTTGTGTCATTGCACTTTCTAAGGCTATATTCAAATCACCATAAGTTGGATTAGGTGAAATTTTGTATTGATTGGCTTTGCCAAAATGCACCGTTTCCACTTGTGAGACTGTTTCCGAACCATCAACAGCTATCATACGCAAACGATAGTAGTTGATACTGAGGGGGGTATCATCTAAAAACTGATACTGAGAAGGTTGATTAACTGCTTTTACCCGTCCTAACTTCTCCCACTGTTTGCCATCAACACTTCGTTCAATATCAAAATGAGAAGCATTTTTTTCTGAAGCTGTCTTCCATGTTAATTCCACTGTATGAATATGACTTTTTGCTATGAAATCAAGTAATTCTATTGGTAATACGATATCCGCTGGAAAAACATCTACAACATTGCTCATGGGGCCGTAAGGGGGATCTCCTCCCGCAAAAAAAATATGATTACCCAAAGAGGCAGCTGAGATACTGGTACGAGCTTCTGAAAGTTGGATTGGTGTTTCCCATGAATTGGTAGTCGTATTATAAATTTCAACAGATTTATAAAACGTACCCAAATAATTTTCACCACCACCAACATAAAGTTTAGTGCCAATAACTGCCAAACCATGCTCTAACCGTGCCGAAGTTAGTGTCGTTGTTGACCATATTCCCGTTGCATCATCGTAAATATCCACTACATTTGAGGCATCTCTATTAGAATTTAGTCCACCTACAAAAAACACTTTATTGCCAATTGTAGCCGATTTTAGATAAAACCGAGCTTGTGAAAGTTGAGCTGTTGACCATGTATTCGTGATTGTGTTGTAGATATCTACGACGTTTGACACACCTGTAACCCATGAAGTACCCCCTGCGAACAATATTTTGTCACCTACTGCTGTTGCTGTAAAGAGGCTGCGTGCAATTGATAATTCTTTCATTGTCCATGTATCAGTTGCGCCATCGTAGATGTGTACCGTTTTAAGGGGATAGTCGCCATCAGAACCGCCCGCAAAATAGGCTTTGCCTTTGTGAGAAACTGCAGCCATATTGGTACATCTGATTGGTAGATTATAAACCGTCCATTGATTGGTCAGGGTGTCGTAAATATCCACATTTGAATAATAAGCGGCGTAATTAAAATCGCCCCCTGCAAACAATATTTTTTTACCCGATTGTGCTGCTGCGATACCCGACCGTGCCACAGACAATTGTGCCGTTGTCCATTGTTGGGTCGCCAAATTAAAAATGTCAACTGTATTAGATGCTACAACAAAACCGAGGCTTTTTATACCGCCTCCAAAAAAAATGCGATTGCCTGCTGTCACTGATGCCATGCAGCAACGTCCTTCCGATAAATTAAGGGTAGAAAATTGTGCAATAATGGTAGTTGCCCAAAAAAAGCAAAGAGTACTTAGAAAGAGTTTCATAAGCGAAAATGTTTAAAAATGAGGAAATAAGACCAAAGACTCATAATACACATGTTTTCAAGTGTGTACATATCGTCATATTGCAACAAAAATATAGCTTATATTGATATAGCTTAATTTTTATGTTACAATTTTAATACAACTTATTCATATTTGGTATTTCCTTTCTCGTCCTACAATTTTTTTGCAAATATGTAGGGGGCTTCAGACCCAAAGCGAACTATTTCACTCGTCTCCAGACGACTGTTGCTTTTTTTCTTTTCCCATAAAGATACCTGCATCACAATCCTTGTGTGATGCAGATACCCCCTCAGTATGTCAATGAACTTTTTAGAAAAATGTTACTCGCTTTCATTCTCTCTCACTCGCCAAAAATCTTCGCCCCAGTTTTTGTAAAGTTGCGAATATTTAACCCCTCGAGTTATCATTATTTCAGTTGGCATTTCTAATGACTCTAAGCCCAATATAAATTCAAGTATATTATTGGCTATTTTTTCTGATTCTCGATTACCACTTGCCCAGTCTACACGGTATATACAATCAGTCATATCTCCAACTGTCCCTAAAAATAAGTTTCCTCCTGTTGAAATATTCGTTATTCTTAGCAACGAATATTCTTTCCATTCTACCTCATGTATTGAAAATGCCCACTCTTTAAAAAGAGATTCTATATCTTCAAAACCTGTTATACTTATAGGTCTATTTTGACTATATACTAATGGGCAAAATTGTATTTCTACGAAAGGATAAAGTATTTTATAAATTGGATGATAAAACTTATCAATTATAAAACAATCATTACTGACATAGAAATAGCTAACAAAAAATCTAAATTGAGGTGGTAAAATGATATTATACTCATTCTCTAATGCTTTAATATCGTAATTCTCATTTTCTGCCTTCTGCCTTAATAGTTGAAATCCTTTATTCATAATTATATATTTATTGTAATTCAAATAACCCTTGTAATTGTCTTGAAATTATAGCGGTACCACCTGTATGAGCTGTTTTACTATGCACATCTGTTCTAACAGGTATCATTGTTTTGCCATCCTGATGATGATGCCATGTGAATTCAACAAAATTACCGTCACCATTAATATCAATTTTAATTTTTTGTCCTGATGCTACAGCTTTTCCAGGAAACAGACTCTCAAGTTTATTATTTGCTTTAGTGAAATCCGTTGTTGTTCCATTACCTACTAAATCATCAGATTTATAAAAGTGACTTTTACCTGGTGAATATTTTTCAAAATCAGGAAATCCATTTTTATCATAAACAACATTGTTCAGCCCGTCTCGTGTTTTTGCTAAAAAACTCCCATCTGGATTTGTTGAGATAATATATTCAGAAGCTGGTTTAGTGAAACTACCACTACTATACAGATTATCTAATTTACCAAGTTGAGCATCAGGTAAATCATTAGCCCTTTTCATTAAGGCATCATCTACATTACCATCAAGTCTATCTACCCAATTTGAAAGATTCGTGTATGATTTAACTCTTGCTTTTAAGGCTCTTCTTCTAAAGTTTTTCTTTGCCCATTCAAGCATCATACCGCCCCCAATTTCTCCTGCTACCAATTTGAAAAGAATACCGCCTGATGCTAACTGCACTGACATATTACCCCTTGTATGCCAAGCTTTATCACTATTATCTGTTAATACATAACTTACTTGTGAGGCAACTCCTTCCGCTATTTGAGAAAACTTGAAATTTTTAATACCTTCAACACCATTATTCCAAGCATCTCTAATTTGTCCAGGATTCTCAACAAGGGATAAACCCATTTTGACGAATTGGATTTTCTCAGTTACTTGCTCTACCAAGGCATCGCCTGAACCGCCTATTACTGGAGGCAAATGTATCATAGAATTTTGATAATCTGTACTCTGACCATTCCAATACTTTTCTGGCATTTTAGCATCATTGACTATGCTACGCCCTGCTTCTACCACTTCTGTTACAACCTCAACCAAACCTCCGCTTTCTGCGTACATTTCTCCTAATTCTTTGCCTTCTGCATCTTTCGCAGTTTCTTTAGGGACACCATAAGGGGTTTTTCCATCAGATTTATTACTATTTTCTACAAGTCTTTTGACTGTTTTCTTTATTTCTTCTTCGGCTTGAGCGGCTGTCACGCCTCCCAACTTGCTGTTTGGATTTAAGAATCCTGAAGGTAATTTAACATCAACGTCCCATTTGCCGTCTTTAGTGATACATACTTTGAGGGCATATTTAGCTGTACTACCACTAAATAAATTAGCATCAAAATATTGACTATTATCAATTGTACTGTTATCTGTTACTTTTACAGAAGCACCACTCGAAACTTTATTCAAAACTTTTTTAGTGCTACAATCATAAAATAAAATAATAGCATTTGATTTTTTATGGCTTTCAAGCCATTTTTTTAGTTTATCATTTTGAATATATTGCGCTAATGTACCCTCAGATTGTGAACAAGCAAATTCTAAAGCTTTCTTTGCAGGGGAAGTTGGTTTTCCTTCATAATTAAATGCAATGGTGGTATTAACGGGTTTATCAAGTGATTTATCAAGTGCCTGTAAATCTAAGTTTGTAACTTTGGCAGTATATACAGTTTTACTTGTAACCTTTTGTTCGAGTGGATTACGTTCGTAATCAACAATATTAACGATACTTGCTTTTGTATAAGCCCCAATTGTACTTTGCTTATAAAAATCGTCTTTAGTAGGGTTAGCATACTTATCATATTTTACGTAACCCAAAAACTTTAAATTACCTGTAATATCTTTAGTAATACGTGCCGCATAATCAATTCCATTAATCTTAAAACCCTTTAAAATACCTTGTGGCAATTCATATTCTATCGCTTTTTCGCAATAAAAATAATCAAGTATTTGAGTGCCAGAAGGTAAAACTAATGGCGTACCTACTGGAGTTATGGCATAACTTTCATTGGGGAAAATTTCTGGGGTAGTGGAAACAACTTGAATGGGAACGCTTGCTTCAGTATTGGCAGCGGCTTGATAACTTAAATTAGTCAATTGAGCCAAATAAGCTGATAAATTTGTAGAAGTTCCATTAGAAATTAAATCTGCTAAGGCTTTATTGATATTATCTTTATCTACACTTTGAAACCCACTTCCATATCCCTTCTGTGCAGCATCAATAAGAGCACTGTTATAATTCTGTAAAGTACTTTGATTTGTATTAAGCCACGCAGTAATGGCAGTTTGATTACCTCCTGCTATTAGTACCGCTAACTCATTGAGCTTCGCTTGTAAGTCATTAATTAAAGAAATAATATCAGATATTAATTTATCGACATCCACTACCCCGCTATTCCAAGTCGGATCATAAGCCGTTTCAACAAACCCACTAATCAATTTCTTATCTGTATTTACTGTAATATTAGTAAACTTCACCCGAATCTTAGCAATATTCAAAAACGGAAAACCCACGTAACCCTCACCACTAAATACACCATTGCCACCTGTCACTTGTGTTAACGTTATAGGAAAGTCGTTGGCATAAATCAGACTATTTATTGCTAAAGAAGCAATAGGTGTTTGGTTCGCAATATTCAAAGTAGGCGGAACGCCACAATTGATGACCCCTGCCGTTTGCCCTGCTGCCAACGTTGTCACTGTTTGGGGATCGGTATAAGAAATCATATCGCTGCTACAAATACCACCGACTTTGACTTCGTAGGCTGTGTTTGCTTCCAAACCCGATAATGTATAGAAATTGGTTGAAGTTGCCTGCTCCACCCATTGCCAAGTGACATCGGTACTGTATTTCCGATAAGCCACTTTGTAGCCACTATAATTCTGTGAGGCTGTCCATTTCACACTTATTTGGTCATAAGATTTGGGTGTCAAAACCAAGCCTGCAGGTGGTATGCAAGTACCACCATATTTAAATACAAAAACATCAGAATAACCATCGTTTTTATAATATCCTACATTGGTAGCACCCGCAGGGGCTTTCGCTTTTACCCGCCATGCGTATTTGACACCCGGAGATAGAGGCGGATCAAAACCCATTCCCATTCCACCGCCGCCGCTATCGTCCAAACCACCAATGCCACCACCACCATTACCGCCTTGCACCAAATAACTAAGCTGCGTGGCTGTTGTGGTTGTTTGAAACGTAGGAATAGCCGTTAGAAGTTGTTGATAAGGTGAAACGCCATTATCAATCAACTCTATGAGCGTAAATTCATATTCTGAAATACCGCCTTGAATGGCTCTTGGTATCCATTGAAAATTGATATTTTGCCCACTGCTATTGAATTGCATCATCTCACCATTGCGAGGTGTATTCAAAACGGGTGGTTCGTTGAGCGTCACCCACATCTGCTGTGATGCCGAAGCTACTTTCCTATTGGTCAACACCTCATATACCTCGAAGGTCACTCGATAGATACCATCGGGCAAAGGGCGATTATATGTTTCGGGGCTTATGCCCTGTAAGTTTTCTAAGCGAAAATAAGGGGCTAACCTATCCATGGCTATTTGCTCCGTCACATTCACCGTGAGGTTGATATTAGAAGCACCACTCACCACGTCACTACTGTAAGCCACCAAACTATTCCCCCGTTCTAAAAGCATTTTGAGACGCACGTTGGAAACAGTCCCGTCTCCTGTGGCATATCTGAGTGTCAACAACATGCGCTGCGACATGGGATTGGCATAGTCCGCCAGATTAGCTGAGTAGGGTTGGTTTATCCGTAAACTACTGATGTAGTCTATTTGTTGTGCATTTACTTTGGTCATCATTAAACCCATAAATAAAAGGCTTAATAAAAATTTAGATATTAAATGTGAGGTACACCCCCTCAGTATATCCAAAAATTTGCGCTCAAGAGTGGTTTTGTGTTGCATGAGATTTAATTTTTGTTTAAATTATTGAGTTGTTAGTTATTAAGTGATTGGTGATTGGTTATTTATGAGAGTAACTCAATAACTAATAACCAATAACTAATTTACTTAGGTTTATCTTTTTCACCACCAAAACTGTAGTTATATCCAATGGTCAAAGTCCCGTTTGATAGAGCGGATCTGTTGGTCACGCTTCGATATTGCAATGCCAGATTGGCGGTGATGTTGTGCTTTTCTTTGATTTTTGTATTCCCCCCTACCGACATATTCACTACTTGCGATAATATACCTTCTGTCTTATTTCTATTGTAAGATAAAGCGGCATTGGCTGCTACTTTTTTATCAAACAATTGTTTGGTTGCACTCAAAATAGGCCCCCAAGTGACATTGCTGCTTTGACCCAAGTTCAAGGAATAATTGAACCCAAATGATAGATTCAGCTTTTTCTCCGTAATAGCCCAAGCATAGTTGGTACTGGTATTGACAAATTGGGTTGCTTGACTCCCCCCTTGATTGCGCTCATTGGCAGACTCCATAAAATTGATATTCATATTCACTGTTTGAGAACCCGCTTTATCTTGTTTTAGGTTGTAACTCATATTTACACTGCTGTTTTGTGATAACTGCGTAAAGTTTAAAGTATCTAAATTGTCAAAAGGGGTTGTCTGGTTGATACGGTCAAAGGGCGAACGAATGAATGTGTATGATTGAAAGTTGGAATAGTTGAGTGACATATCCATTTTTTCAAGTGGTTTAAAACTCATACTCGCCGACACAACCATTCTGTTCAAATTACTCGTTCCTGAATTAACCAAATCATCTCTTTGCAAACCCGTTGAAAACTGCGTATTGACTTTGCCTTGAAAGGCTGTGTTAACCGTTATGTTTTCAAAATCATTTGTAAAATAATGTCCTCCCAATGTTCGATAGCGTGGGTCAACTCTTTCGTAAGCCAAACCTATCGTTCCTGTTTTACCAACCTTATAATTCAGCCCTGTTTTAATGGCATGATAAACCTGTGTCATAGGATTATGTGAAGACAAAACTTTCGCCAAAGGGCTTGTTTCAGTCTCTTCATAAGGATCTACTTCATTGTCTGGTGCCAACATATTTTTCGTCAAAACGCTGGTCGAAATCTCGGTTTCTAAACTCAGCTTCTCCCCTATTGGTACACCCGCTTCGATGGCAAAAGCCAAATTTTCCATGGGTCTCACTTCATAGTAGTTAATACTGAGGGGTACGGGTATGGATTTAGCATTATCTTTGGCGTAGAAAACGGATACACCTAATTTTGCCTTATCACCATAGTAACCAGCCTTTAAGCCTGTACCCAAACGATAGTAAGAAGGCGTTACTCTGCCCGAAGAATCTTCCGCCACACCCTTCAAAAAACGTCCGCCCAGAATCTGTAACTTCCATTTATCTGGCGAATATTCTATACCTGCACCTTTAAATTGAAACCCACTCAATGTATAGGGTGATAAAGTCATAGATACATCACCAAAATGCCCAGTCCATTTTTTAAATTTCGGATTAAACGCCGTGCGATTAAACTGAAAAGAGGGATTGACGTAAGAAAATTGTCGGTTTGAATACGTAAATGAAAAAGGTAAACTGTACCCAAACAAAGCTATATTGACATTACCATTAGCGACGTATGTAAAAGGTTGTGGATTCTGCGCTGAACCTACAGTAGCCACGGTATTGACAGCCAAAGACCCATTTATTTTAATAGGCTTACTTTTCAATGTCTCTTTGATTTTATCTTTTACAGTCCCTTTGATTTTATCAATCTCGATTTCATTTTGAGCATAACCCTTTATAATCATGAATGACATCAAACTCATAAAGATTATTTTTTTATACATCGTACAAAACGTATTGGGCTTGGGCTGCGACAGGTAGCCTAAGTGTTATGATTCGTCTAACTTATTTTTCAGATAGCTTTAAAACTCTACTAATACTTCTTTCCAAGCACTCATACGACCATCATTAAATACTGCTCGTATGGCATATTTGTAAACGTGTCCAGATACGACATCTACATCCGCAATTTTATTGTTATTTTGCTCCAAAACTTTCCATAGTGAAAAAGGTTTAGTACCCGATGTTTTATACAGTTGATATTCTAAAACACCTTTTTCTTCATACTTCCATTCCAAGTTAATGTGCTTTTCTGGGCGAATGGCTTCCGCTTTAAGCGTATTAATTGCGACAGCATTTTTCTTGTCCTTTACAACTGTAACAGTTAATGGTTGGGCTGTTTTTGATTCATTTTTACTTTCATCAATGGCAATGATGGTGTAATGAATGGTCGTTTCTGCTGTTAAAGCGGAATCAACTAACATCGTATCTTGAACACCTTTGAATTCTTTTACCAATGTCCATACCCCCTCAGTATTGGTTGCCTCTTTTTTATAAATCCGTTGAAAAGCAACATCTTCCGATGAACTACTTGTCCATTTCAAGATGACTTTTTCATTTTCCAATTTATAGCTTATAAATACAGGTGAAATAGGCGGAATCTTATCTGGTTTTACAATTGCTATCGGCTCACTTATCTTAGATTGATTATAGCGTTTATCAACTGCTGCTATCGCATAATATACCTTTGGATTAGTCATCAATAAACTGACACTATCTACAAAAACGGTACTTTGCAACGGTTCTTTGGTCAAAAGGCTCATTTCTTCTCCTTTTACATTACAGCGATAAACATAATATCCGTAAATATCCTTTTCGGTATTGGGCTGCCATTTCAAATCAATTCGCCCACTATCATTTGTCACTCCTGATAATCCTGTGGGTATTGATGGAGGCAATGAATCTACTGGCTGCACCAGATAAGGATATGAGTATATTTTCTTTCCGTATTTATCTACCCCTGCGATGACATAATAGTTTGTGGGCCATAGACCCGTAATCTCCGTACTGCGAGCTGCCTTATCAATGTTAGTCTTAATGATTTGATAATTCCCTTCCGCATTGTTCGATTGACTTATTTCAAAATATTCTATCAAATCAACTGTATCTTTCATTATAGCCCAGAACAATGTTGCGGTGGTATCCGTAGTTATTGTAGCATCCGTGAAATTAGGCGCAAACCCCATTATTTCGTATCCTTTTCCCCTAACTATTTCTGATGGAGGGCTTAACTCTCCAAATGTCGAAATACCTCTGATTCGATAATAATAGGTTTTATCATTTGCCTCTAATGAATCTGTATAAAACATCCTTTCTGTTACATCATTCTCAGTATTGATAATTGTAACTGGGAGTTTATTGACTTTTTTAAAATTGATACTATCTTCCGAACGTTCAACATCATATCTATTGTATTCGCTCACTAATGTCTTATAATCCCAAGTCAACATTACTGATTTGTTGCTAAATTGTGGCAGTAATCCTGTTGGCTTTGGTAAATCAATATAATCTGATAAGCCTACTATATCATGGGCTTTTTCAATTTTAACTTTGGTTGTTATAGGAACAATACTGTATTGATATTTTACATTCGGTTTTGCCGTTGAGTCAACAAATCCCCAACCAGCCATAAGAGCCGCCTCAAAACTTTGATCAGCTGCCATTAAGGAGAATGTGAATCGTTGAGTCAATTCCTCGTTTTTCTCTAAAATATCGGAGAGTGATTTTTTATCCTTATTTGTTTTTTCCGTTGTACTAAAAGATTCACCATAGAGAGCTTGTGCCATGATAGCTGCCATATTGTCTCGTAGAGCAATATCACGCCATTCCATCAAAGGTCTGGGTTTGAGTGGTTGAGGTGTTAGTAACTCTGGCTCGCTATTCGTTACCTGTTTGTCATTTTCATAAACCTTGTAACGGAAAATTTTAAAGCCAGATTTGTTGCACTCACGCCATGCTCCGGGGTCGTCCACTGCCCATCTGAGAGAAATTCTATCTTTTTGAATCCGTGTCTTTAGCCTAATGGCTGGATTCTTAGCTGTGATTTTTGTATTTACCGTTGTGTCTTTTACTATGCCTTGCTGAGAATTTTGGCTAAATAATTGAGAGTAAATAGAAAGTAATGCTAATACGCCGAAAATTACAGTTTTGTGTAAATTGAACATGAGGTTTTAGTTGTTTTACAAGATTTCTTAAAATAAGATTTAGCTATTGATAGTCTATTAAGTAACTATAGAGATTTCATGCCAAAAATGAAGCCACATTGCCCTATTTTAGTCAACTTAAAAAAAATAATTTAAATTTTTTATTTTCTAATTTATTACCAGTTAAAATACAACAACTTATAAATTACAAAACAAATGAATAGATATAATTCGACATATTTAATATTTCTTTTATTTGTGGTTTTAGAGCCAAAGGCCATGACTCAAAGAGTAGAAGATACTCTAAAAGTTTCAAAAATTTATGCTTATACTGTAGAACATCAATTTATATTCACTAACTTCTTGGTTTCAACGGAACCTCCGCAGGGTGGCTTATTTGATTTGCCCAGAGGAATGGAAATTGCCTTTTCCAAAAAACTGAATCCTTTCACAAGTATAAGGTTGCCAATTAGAGTAGGATTCACTAAGGGAACTAAGGATACAACAGATCGTGTTTTCATGGGAGCGGACATACAGACATCTTTTAGTTATGAAAAATATGCGGTTGTCCCTTATGTGAATATTGGAATAGGCAGTCAAAGATTATCTCAAAAATGGGATTTAGGCTTGCCTATTGGCATCGGCCTTCAAATGCGTATTGATGAAGGGTATTATATAAACACACAAGTTTTATATCGCCATACTTTAACAGAAAACATTCATACCATGCAATATGGCATAGGGTTCACTATGAAATTTGGTGAAATAAAACCAAAACCTAATAATTCAACATTGGAATCCTCAAATGGAGACAATAGTAATAAACAACAATCGGGTATGTCTCGCTTAGATAGCCTTATAGCGGATAGTGAACGGACAACATCGGATAATATTTACCCTTCTAATGACTTACTAAATCCTAAAAAGACCAATGTAGTATTACCCCTCAGTTTTATCAGTTTATCTAATGCTACTTTAGAATCGGACTATCCGAATGTACTCAATGATAACGTTTTAACTTTTCTGACATCAATAACAAGACGTGGTTTCAATAAAAATAATGAAATATCTAATGATAATAATAGTGAAAGGAATAATACTAATGAACGAGATAAATTAACCAAAAGCCAATTAGCTTATCAGAAATTAGACATACAAAACATTACGTTTCCCATCAATCAAAATACGCTAAATAAAGAGGGTTATTCAATTTTGGATAGTATTGTGCTATACCTCAACTACTACCCTATGGCATTGCTTAGTATAGAAGGACATACAGATAGTTCTGGCCCAAATAGCTTGAATCAGAAACTGAGTGAGGCGAGAGCTAAAGTCTGCATGGATTATCTTAAAAGTAAAGGTATTACTCCTCAACGTTTGAAATTGACAGGTTTTGGAGAGGATAAGCCGCTTTTTAATAATGGTACTCTATTCGGTCGTCAGAAAAATAGGCGGGTGGAGTTTGTTTCGTTTCCTTCTTTTTGATAGCCCAAAAAATCTGTACTTTTTTATTATCACAATCCCGATTATGAAGATTTTTAACCAAATTGTATTGTAAATATGTTTTGTCGGCACTGTTAAAATACAATTTATATGCTCTTATTTGTAAAAAAAATAAAAGATCCAATCTTTGCATATTTAAAACAAAAGCGCATCCATTAAATGAATGCGCTTTTGAAGAAAAATTCATCAAACAACAGCGAAGCCTAAATAAGTCTCTTTATAATCAACGAAATTATGGTTATTATCAAAAATCGTACGTTCAAAACAACGACCTCGAATGGTATATCCACATTTTTCCATTTTTGCTGTATCAATTGACCACGGTGCGTTGAAATCCCCTTGATCCAGAGAAGAAGTCACACTACGACTGTTTGGTACAGGTTCAACACCATTGGTTCTACTTGCAGGTTGCAAATTCAAATCCCACCAAGCAAAATAATTGTGTATTCCTGTAATTTTTCCAGTTATAACAGTACCCATTTCTTTAGGATAACTATGACAATCTCCACCGTCAATACTTAAATTAAAATTGATATTTCTTTCATTATTTAAAATGACAGTAACAATATCAGAATAAGAAACGCTGCTACTGCCTATGCTTTGATAATAATACTCTAATCGAATATAATATCTACCATTAAGTGACCCTGTATTCCAATCTGCTAATACATCGTCTAATACATCTAAATTAGCAAATGGTTTAACTTGATATTCAATCCATCCATCACTTAAAGCATTTACCGTTTTAGAATAAGAAGTTGGAATATTGAAATCTTCTATCGTAAACGTTTGTTGAGTCGTTACTGGATTCCAATTAATGCCATCGTTAGAAAACATCACTCTATAAAAAATGGTATCAGGTACGGCACTATTATATTGTATTTTACCTGTGATGTTAACACTACCTCCTATTGGACGATTATTATAGGGCGATATACCACCAAGTGAGTACGCCAAATGAGTGGTAGCATCAAAATCTTCAATCAATACATTACTTACTGTATAAAGTTTTTCTTTGACACCCGTTCCATTTTTCACAGGGCGAAGTTGAACTAATACATCTTTTCTATTACCCCAAAACTCTAATCTATTAGGGTCAGTTGTAGATGGTGGTACAGCCCATGAAAGTATGGCTCTTATTTTTACAATCTTGGGTTTATTGCAGTTCATCAACTGCTTTGACAAATCAACTGGTAAAGTGACAGCGTAGTAAATACCATCTTTAGAATCAATATCATGAACATTAACAGATACTGTTCCTAAGTATTCATCAAAAGTGCCATTATTATTCCAATCTGCCCAAAAAGCCACATATTCATCTGAACCTTTTTCACATAAACTACCACTATAACCATTCAATCGCTTAGTTTTAATGACAGCTCCCAGTGTATCTGTTGCAGGATTCAATCCCACACAAGTTAGTTCCTCATATTCTATATTAGCATCATTATTGGTCGTTTTAATATCAGTCAGTTTAGAAATCACATCAGAATAATCAATATTTATTTCCTTTAAATCAATATAAGACAACGAAGATTGAAGCAATGACTCTGATATATTTCCATTCAAAGCTGGGCTTATATGAGGTGTAAGCAAACGATGGTCTGGAACATTTGCTTTTAAAGAATTATACTTTTCTTTTAACGCCATTATCGGTACTGATTCCAACTTGAACGTTGGTAATGGTGGGTTTAATTTTACCAATGGCTTCAAGAATGGATTTTTGTTTATAACATCTATATTTATAACATCTTTCCAAAACCACAATCTGGATTTTAATACTATTTGAGCCTCCCTAACATCACCATATTGAGGCAACCATGCAGCATTTCCAGCTGGGGGTATTACGTTCCATGATAAAATTGCACGAACTTTTGGTGTTGAAGGGCTAAAGCAGAAACCGCCAATAGCTTTCTCATTATTTAATTTTAAATAAACCAAATATTTTAAAGGATGCTGTGGATTGCCTTTAATTTCAGGTATATCATGAGCTTTAACCGTAGAAAACCCAACGTCTTCCCAACCACTACCAAAATCAACATAGAAACGCACGTACTCAGTTGAACCATTGCTACATAAATTACCGCTGTAACCACTACTACGTTTAATACTAATAACGGCTTCTAATGTCGCATTTTGAGGGTTATAGCCAACACAATCTAACTCTTCCCAATGTGTTATGCCTTCTACTTGTATTGGGAATCCGAAAACTTGATTTGCCAATATAGATTGGCGGGATTTGTTTAGAAAAGCCATTTCAGCTTCTGAAAAACTGGCTTTATTTTTCATCATCTTTTCCATTGATTTTTTTTTGAGTTTGACAAATTATATTTCTTCTGATTTAATTTTACGGGATAGCGCAAATGATTAATGATTACAAAATTATGTCATCTATATATTCTTTAAAATCCCTATAATTGGGGGTAATGCTTTTAGTTGTATCAGCTATAATCTTCTTCTAAAATGTATGCGAAAAGACTCGAAAGGTGCTTTTACAAAGAAGGACACCCCCTCATTTGCCTTTTATAGCTTTAAATTAAGTGTATTAATTTTGGTCAACATAAGTACGGTTATGAGTTTAGAAAAATTTTATTGGCTCAAAACATCTTTCATGCTACACCCCTACCCTTTTACGTTACGATTTTTCTCACGCAGAATCTCATGTATATATGTATGTATGTGAAA
>JAYTMW010000762.1:0-3857 GCA_043728105.1 Saprospiraceae bacterium
GGTAGATTTATGAAAAAAAGTGACCGTGGTGACTTGGATATTTTTTACCTCGATATTGAAAACCGCACGGCGATAACGATGCCCATGATTGAATCCATCAATTCGGAAGGTGATGATTTTGGTATCATGTTTTTACCAAATAATGAGAAAAAAGGTTATTTTTCTTCAAATCGCAAAGGTGGTTCAGGCGGTGATGATATTTATTCATTTGAGATAAAAGAATAGTATTGCGTCGTACAAGTTACGCATTACACAATACGCAAGAGCAATACAACACGGATTACGCATTACGCACAACACGGTTACGTATCACGCTACATCACTCGACATACTGAGGGGTGTAGCGTTTTCGTTTTAATCAGAATGAATAGAATTTTCAAAAATAAATAGAATTATATCGAGTTATTTATTCTTGAAAATCAAACGTTTAGAATACTGAAAAATACTATTTTTGCGCAAAAAGGTTTTTAGTTTATGAAAAAAACAATGTTTTATATCTTGATTTTGACCCAATTAAGTTGGATGAGACCTCAAAAAACGGTGACGATGGCTTATCTGATGGGCAAATTTGACCCCACCAAAAATCCCGATTTTGTATTGATTGATAAAAAATATGCGTCGAAAGAAGGGCTTTATTTGAGAAAAGAAACCTACGAATCTTTTGAAAAAATGCACGCCGCCGCCGCCGAAGACGGTGTTGATTTGACTATCATTTCAGCTACCCGCAATTTCGATTATCAAAAAAATATTTGGGAAACAAAGTGGAATGCTTTGAAAGATAAAACTGCCGAAGCACGGGCGAAAAAGATTTTGCAATACAGTGCTATGCCAGGTGCAAGCCGTCACCATTGGGGTACAGATATTGATTTGAATAATTTGGGTAATGCTTATTTTGAAAAAAATGGCGGCTCAAAAATCTATAAATGGCTTCAAAACAATGCCATCACGTATGGTTTTTGCCAACCTTACACGGCGGGTCGCCCAACGGGTTATAACGAGGAAAAATGGCATTGGACGTATATGCCGTTGTCGAAAAACTTTACGGCTGTGGCGGGCAAATACTTAAAAAATGAGATGATTGAGGGCTTCAAAGGCGCACAAACGGCGGTGAAATTGGATGTGGTGAAAAACTATATTTTGGGTATAAATCATGAATGTGATTGAATTTCCAATATGAAAGACAAAATATTGGCTGCAATATCTTAGTAAAAAGGCAAAATACGAACCCGAGATTTTGAATTATCAAGTGTCAATAGACAACCTTTGTTAAGATGCTCTTCAAATTCCTTTAAACACATCAAAATTCTATTGCCAATTACATCGGGCATTAAGTCTTGCGTTCTTACTTGAACAACACTTGGAGATAAGGCATTAGTTGCAGCTAAAATAGTCCCAAAATCTAAATCGTTTGTGAATACAATAGCATTACTCTTTTTGGCAAAATCAAATATAATACTATCTTCATCAGTGGCTCTTCCAATACTTGACCAATGCGCAGAGTCGATAAGATTCTGACTAAAAAAATCAACCCAAAGCGGCGATAAATTCATATCAATGATAATCCTCATGCGGCTTCTGTTAAGGGTACGTCAATTTCCTCGGAACGCCAAGCAGCATAAGATAAAGCCTGTTTAATGTCGTCTTCTTCTAAATAAGGATAGGCGATTAAAATTTCTTCAAATGTTCTTTTTGAAGCTATTAATCCGACGATTGTGCCAACGGTAACTCTCATGCCTCTTATGCACGGTTTACCACCCATTATTTTAGAATTGAATGTAATACGATTCAATATCATCATTTTATCTTAATTTTATTACAAAAATACCAATTTTTATGAAAAACAAAAGAAAAATACTGAGGGGTCCCTTCACTCATTTTTTTTCTCCTTTTCCGCCCGTTCCCGACTACGCTTACGTCTGCGAGCCTCTCGCCGTTCAGAGATGTGATACTCGTACCGACCACTTTGATTGAGCCGACTGTTTTGAGAGAGTTTAACCATGCGCCACATAAAGACGATGCTTAACAAAAACATGAATCCAAAGAGGTATGTTGGCATAATGAATAGTGATTATTTTAAAATAAATGTAAAAACAATCTCGTAATCCGCAATTTCGTAATCCGTAATATCCTAATTCGTAATCTCGTAATTTCCTAATATTCAAACGTCAAAGATTGTGCGGGGAACTCAAACAAGCATTTTTCACGCACTTGTTTTGCCACCCTATCAGGCACCATGGCATCCCAACCTTCCAAATCGTGTTTTATCATTTTTAACACCAATTTTGAATAAACATGTAGGGTTTCAGCGTTAAAATTTTGAATATCGACGATTTGTTTTGAATCCAAAAGGTGTTTGTAAAGGAATTTTACCCCATCTGGCACGGGCATATTCTCTGCATTCATCAACTCATTTGTCCCTTCCTGCAAAATCGGATAAGCATAAACCGTGACGTTGCGGGTGAACAATTCGCCAAAAGCCGTGAGCAAACGACCGTCCATATTGTTGTAATATTTCTCGTTTATGGTATCCAAAAGTTGCTTCACACCGACCACCAAACCCAATTTTGGAATTTTAAAATCAGAAAAATAAGCAATCAATTTTTGATGCTGTTCGCAATTAGAAATCATCACCGTTTGACCCAACGCACAAAGCAAATCTGCCCTATCTAAAAAATCTTTTTCATCCAAATCACCTTCGAGCATGAGGTTATCGAGCGTGATTTCGGTCATCAAAATGCACTTTCGAGCGTCAATATCTTTTTGATTTCTGAATTGTTCCCAACTCGCATTTATCATGTCTTCGTTCACGAGCGTAACGGGTCTGAAACTACCTCGCACGACTAAGAGATTTTTTTTGTACATAAATTCCGAAGGATGCACGTTGCGTTTGTCGGGCCCAAACATAGCCACATCACTCATTTTATGTTTGATGAGCCACAGACTCAAAAGACGGTTGTCAATGTCTTTGAAATCGGGCCCGCTCAACCGAATCATGTCAACCGAAACCCGCCCGTGAAGGCTATCCATGAGCGATTGCAACATCGTTTCAACGTCATTATTGTATCTAAAAATGGCGTAAATCAGATTCACACCCAACACACCCGCCGCCTGTTGTTGCAGCTTGTTGTCGTTGTCCAACATCTTGACGTGAATGACCAAATCATTGGTTTTGCCCCCAGGTTTCAGTTGAAAACGCAAGCCCAACCAACCTTCGCCCGTGATGGTTTTTGAAAAATTAATAGCCGCAACGGTATCCGCAAAAGCAAAAAAACAAGTATTTGGACGCTCCAATTTCAAGCGGGTTTCCATGAGTTCAAACTCGTGGTCGAGCATTTTGTAGAGGCGACTCTCGCACACGTAGCGACCCATAGGCTCTGGGCCATAGATTTCATCGGAATAAACCTTATCGTAAGCCGACATGGTTTTGGCAATAGTACCTGCCGCTGCACCCACTTGAAAGAAGTAACGAGCCACTTCTTGCCCTGCGCCAATCTCCGCAAAAGTGCCGTAGATTTTATCATCAAGGTTGATTTCAAGCGCTTTTTGCTCGGTTTCGAGACTCTGGCGATATTTTTTTTGTTGATTCATTATTGCATGTTGAGTGGTTCGTAATGGGTATTGCAACTGCATAACGTATTGATAATCAATATTTTATACTAAGTTGATACGCAATAGAAACGCTTGTGTTTTTCTAAAAATTTTATCCACAGCAAAATTAAACAAAAATTGCTCGAAATACTGAGGGGGTACAAAAAAAACTGCAACTCATGGGTTATCCATGAATTGCAGTTGTATTTTTTTTCTAAAAATTAATTATCGTCGCCGTGTTTTTCTTTTTTATTTTTTCCCTTGCCTTT
>JAYTMW010000763.1:0-3924 GCA_043728105.1 Saprospiraceae bacterium
TGCCGTAGGCACGGCGCATATAAAAGACTAAATGTACCGTCCCGATGGGACTCAATTAAAAAATCGTTCTATTATTCGGCGGATTGAAATCCACCGCTACAATATGAGCCGTGCCTACGGCACTTTGTAATTTTAATCGCACAGGTCGGATTTATCCGCCGGTGAATCATAATAAATTGATAATCAATGAATTATAGCTCACCAGCGGATAAATCCGCCGCTACAAAAGGTTGCAAAAATAAAAAAATCAAGGCTCAATCAATCACAGCATAAAGACCACAAAAACGATAATCAAATTTTTAACTCTTTGATAATCAATGAGATACATACATTTTTAAAATCTAATACTTTGTCTTTACACCATTTCTTGCTGAACCTTGACCTTTGAAATCATCAAAATTAAAATTTATATTATTTGGTTAGAACTTAATGCTACAAAAGTAATTGTTCTAACAACTATTGTCAAACAAATTAATGTTTTTTTTGAGTAAGCCCTTAAAATCTTGAATTTTCCAAAAGCTAAAATGGGGTTTTCGGGTTTCCCATATTGGCTTGTTAGGTATTTTTTTTATGAAAATATCCAATTTGGAAAAACGGAAATCCAACAGCACTCCAGTATATTTGCGGCGAATTATAGGGATGAATTTTGCACAACCATTAAAATTAACGAGTTGTGCGATTTAATTCATAATTCATAATTATTTCACAGCCGTCCTGCAAACGGTGTAGATTTAAAAAAATGACTAAAAAATCACATCTGATGAACCGTGTGAATCGGGAAGAGCTTTTGCAACAATTGCAAACCAGCACCGACCTTCGCACGACGGTTTCTTTTTACAAATATCACCCCATTGATGACCCTCAAAAGTTTCGGGATGAACTTTATTTGTCGCTCGATGCCGTGGGCGTGAAGGGGCGCATATACGTAGCGCACGAGGGCATAAACGCTCAAGTTTCGGTTCTGACCGCTCAATTTGAGGCATTTAAGGAAATGCTATACAATATTTCTTTCTTAAACGGCTGTCGTTTGAACGTAGCGGTTGCGGCAGAGGGGTTATCTTTTTTTAAATTAACGATAAAAGTAAAGGTAAAAATCGTGGCGGATGGTTTGGACGATGCCACTTTCACGCCTTCCGACACAGGCACGCACCTCGACGCAGAAGGCTTCAACAAATTGACCGATGACCCCAACACGATTTTGATTGACATGCGCAATCATTACGAATCGGAAGTAGGTTATTTTGAAAACGCCATTCGACCCGATGCCGAAACTTTTAGAGACGAATTGAAAATTGCGGAGGAAATACTGAGGGGTCAACAAAATAAGAATGTGGTGATGTACTGCACGGGCGGCATTCGTTGCGAAAAGGCAAGCGCATGGTTCAAACATCAAGGATTTGCGCATGTTTTTCAACTCGACGGCGGCATCATTCAATATGCTAAACAGGTGAAAGAACAGGGTTTGGACAACAAATTTAAAGGTGTCAATTTCGTTTTTGATGAACGTTTGGGTGAGCGTATTACGGAGGATGTGGTGGCGAAATGTCACCAATGCGGTGAACCTTGCGATGTGCATACAAACTGCATCAATGATGCTTGTCATCTACTTTTTATTCAATGCGACAAGTGTGCGGTGAAGTATGAAAATTGCTGTTCAGGGCAATGTGCCGATTTCATGAGGCACTCGAAGGAAACCCGAGCCGAATTGAGAAAAACTGAAACATTCAACGGCACTCGATTTGGCAAAGGACGCTACAAAACAAATCCTCGGGGCGAAGGTTTGATTTTGTAAATAATTGATTATCAATGTTTTATGTATTGAAATAATCTTAGGAAGATTTAAAATTTTCCTAAGATTATTTCAAATATTATCCTCTTACTTGTCTCGACATTTCAGCAAATTCTTTCTCGGTCAAAAGCCCTTTTGAACGCTTTTCAGCGAGGCTTTTTAGTTGCTGCAAAATATCAGAATGTTCCATAGATTCGGTCATGCGGAAACTGTTTTGGGCAAATTCCATGAACTCTGGTTGCACCCGTAAATAAGAAAGCGCATCGTGCGTTCTAATTTTTTCATAGTCTTTATAACCCAATTCAACGGCTATTTGGAGGTGATAATACGCCAATTCTTTTTGCTCCGTGAGAGAATAAAGACACGCCAAATTCCAATGCACGGCAATGTCTCTATTGTCAAGTGCAATGGTTTTTCCGAAGTCTTCAATCGCTCCGTCGTAATCAAATTCTTTATACTTTTTCAAGCCACTTTGCTTCAAACTTTCCTTTTGGCTCACATCTGGACGTGCCGTTGCGGTCTGTTGCGTGGGTTTCATGCGCTCACGGGCCTCCCGATTTTGCTCGTATTTTCGACGGCGTTCTTCTTCTTCACGCTGCCATTGCTCGTTGTTTTCTTCTTTATATTGTTTGCGTTTATCATCCCGCCATTGGTCACGGTTGTAGCGTTTCATAAATTCGGCATCGCTCATACCCAAAAGTATGAGGAAATTGACGAAACCAATCACGGCTGCCACGGGTGCTAATCCCACCGAAAAAGTGAAAACACAACTCATTATACCTAAGCCAATGCGCCCCAGATAGAAAAAGTGCATTCCGAAAACGCCTCCAAAAAGTGCCAACAATGCGGCGGTTGTTCTACTCCTCATGTTTGAAATTAAAAATTAAAAATGTAGAATTAAAAATTGGCTATACAATAGAATAACAATTATTTGACCTAAAAAAGTGCTACAAGGTTACGCAATTTCGACTAAAAGGGGTAATGCTTTCGACAGTTTTATTTTATATAGCGACTAAAAAAAACGTCTGATAGTTTTTGGGGCTATCAGACGTTTTTTTTTGGAAAAATACTGAGGGGGTACTAAACACTCCCCTTCGCAGGCGCACGCAAAGCATCCAAAGTCAAATACCCAATAAACATAAAGCCTGAAAGCACGACAGCCATACCCAAAGTACCCAAATAATCATTAAAATTGAGCAAAACATGAATTTGTTGACCAATCACGCTGAACGGGTGCGTGAAAGCGTCCCACGAATTCCAACGTTGGAAACGACCCATATATACGCCGAAGCCCGCTACCCAAATCGCTCCAAATATGAGTGACCACACCACAACAGGCTTGTAACGTTGCTCCAAAAAGTGTTGAATCTCGAACAGCGAACAATAGCCGAGCATCAGTCCCGTCCACGCAAAAGAGACAATCATCATCAAATCGAACCAATGTGGCACGACTTCACGGTCTTTCAAATGCAGTAAATCGGTGATGATGTAAGGGGCGTTTGGAAAGAACAAAAGCCACATAAACAACAGAAAACCAATGGAATACGCAGATAAATTTGGTTTCATACGTGTTGCAAAATCCAAGGACAAAGCAAACCAATAAGGCACCCACGCCAAGAGAAGATTCCAAACCAAAAATAGAAATGTACCCGTCACGCCACGGGTGATTTTGATGACGTAAAACTCATCCAACTCGCTCGTGTCAAAATGCGTGTGCAAAATACGATAAATGACAAGCGAAAGGTCGAACAATGTGCTAAGGCACATAATCATAAATAATTTGTATTGGCGTTCACTACGGAACAAAGATTTGATAATTGAGAGCATCATGGTGGAAATTAAAAATTAAAAATTCGTAGCCCAGATTCGTAGCCCTATTTGATCAATGTGTTTTTATAAATTCAGCGTTCCGATAATCAGGATAATTCCAAGAACGCCATGTATTACCATTTATTTTCGCTTCAAAATTTGCACGTTTTTGTTTCAAGGCATAGTCTAAAAAAGCAACTTTTGCGGCTTTATCTGCAAATTCAGGGGCTTGTGATGACCAATATTCTTCTTCATTGAAGGGCTTATTGGGCATTTTTTCTACCAATTTATCCTTGTATTCATGGAGCAAATAAAGGTTTTTATCT
>JAYTMW010000764.1:0-2888 GCA_043728105.1 Saprospiraceae bacterium
ATTTTACGTTCTTGTAATGTCGTCATACTTATTTGTTTTTATGTAAATATGACACGACTTTTTTGTAATTTGGGTGACACGACTTAATTGTAATTAACACCCCTCAGTATTTTCAGTTGAAAATGCTGAGGGGCTTACTTTTAATTTCTATATATAACTGATTGAAAATAAAAGGGTTACATCACGGATAATCCATTTTATCGGGTTTGATAACAAGGTGAGCAAGCGGCTCAAACCATTGCAAAGGTTTGAGAAATCAAATTTCCAAGACATTTTATTAGCATCAATTACAACGCTGTGTTGAATACCTTTTTTTATTTTAATGTCGATAAAAATGTAAATATTTACATTTTTATCGACATTAAAATGCGTTTATTTACATTTTTATTGACTTTATATGTAGGTGCTATGTCAGAAGTTGAACTCCGAAGTAGATTTTTGGGTGCAAAAAGGGAATAAAATTAAAAACCCTATTCTACATTTACACTCTGTTTTACGAAGTAAAAACAATGTGTTAATATAAAATAGGGTTTCAAAATTTTAAAAAAATGTTCTAAAAGATAAAGTATTAAATCTTCCTAATCCATTTTTATCGGCTCATATTTTTTAAACAAAGAATATTTAACCGTTTCCACCTTCTGTTGGTATTTAGTCCAATCTTTTTCAAAAAACACATTCACCTTGTCAACCACTTTTTCAACTGCCTTTTTAGCTTGTTCATACGCTACCATAGCATTGGCTTGTGGTTTAGTACGGCTTGAATTAATCATGGACATTGCCTTGTAAATATCATTCGTAATGGCATCACCTGAGCGCACAATACCTTTGGCATCAGGCGCAGACATGAACATTTTCTTCATGTTTAAAATGCTGTCTTTCAACATTTTACCCGATTTAGACAAGTCGGTTTTAACGGAATCAACGGCATTAATCATCTGTGCATCCACCAATCCGATTGTCTTATCGGCCTCCCGCAAACGTGCCATTGCCTTGCCCGCTTTGTCCACTATTTTTTGAAAATCTTGCATCACCACATCTTTTGCGGCAATATCTTGCATGGTCATTTCACTCCGTGGGTCGAGTTTAACGTTGACGAAAGTAGAATCTTTTTCACCATTAAAACTGATAACCAATTTGTAACGCCCTGGCAAAACCGAGCCACCCGAAGGTTCATCCGCACCCTCACGAGGGTCATCCCAAGACGGAAAATTGATGCCTTTTCGGTTGAGATACCACGTAATGCGATTCATGCCCGTATCCAATTCTGATTTGAAAGTACGAATGGTATCACCCCCCTCAGTCATGACACGGATTGTGGCTTTTTTGCTGTCGTCACCGCCGCTTGCACCGCCGCCACGTCTGCCACCGCCGCCAACACCTGCACCTGTGGCAGGTCTTACTTCTTCTGGTTTTTTATCATCCTTTTTAGCTTCGGGTGCTTTGGTTTTATTCCAAATCGAAATCATAGAAACAGGCGATTTATTCGTGCCTTCATAAATAGCATCGGCTGAAAAACGCTCACCTTCGTAACTTCTAAAAGTTGCCAAATACGCATCGGGGGCTTCAAAAACCTTGAATTTACTGTCTAAAACCGCCCCATTTGTCTTCGCCAACGCTCTAAACGGTCGAATATCATCCAAAATCCAAAATGCACGACCAAAAGTCCCAATCACTAAATCACCATCACGTGGGTGAATTTTCATATCCATTGTTGGAACAGAAGGGAAATTGTTCATCCATTTATTCCAATTTTTACCACCGTCAATGGTAAAATATAAACCAAAATCAGTACCCAAGAACCATAAATTAGGCTCGATTGGGTCTTGCACAACGCTCAAAACATAAGTAGAAATTTGTTTATCATCAACAATATTCGTCCACGTTTTGCCAAAATCCGTTGTGTGATAACAATACGGTTTAAAGTCATTTTGGCGGTAATTATTCACCACCACAAAAGCCTCTCCTGCATTTTTAGACGATACTTCAATTTGTGGAATCCAAGCGAACTTAGGCATACCCAACATCTTCGCACTCACATTCGTCCACGTTTTGCCGCCATCATTTGTCAATTGCAAATTGCCATCATCCGTGCCTACCCAAATCACATTTTTATCAACGGGGCTTGGGGCAATTGCCAAAATTGTACAGTGATTTTCAGCATTCGTCACATCGGGCGTTAACCCACCCGTGCGTTCCGAAGCGTTGATTTTAGACGTATCGTTGGTTGTCAAATCGGGTGAAATAATTTCCCAAGTTTGACCACAATCCATTGATTTATGCACAAATTGAGACGCATAATAAATGCCGCAATCCGCAAAAGGGTTTTGTGCCAAAGCCGCATTCCAATTGTAACGGAGCTTCACACCTTCGGGATGTTGCGGTTGAATATTTTGGGTAGCACCCGTAATTTTATCGACATATCCTAAATTGCCGCCTTGCGACATCGCATAAATGTAACGAATATTATCTCGACGAGGCATACAATCGAAGCCGTCACCGAAGTACAATTCTTTCCAATCCGCATTGCGAATACCACCTGAACGCCACACCGCCGAAGGCCCAACCCAAGTGCCATTGTCTTGCAAACCGCCGTAAAGATTGTAAGGCACATCATTATCAACGTTGACGTGATAGAACTGTCCGAGGGGCAAATTGGTGACAAACTGCCAATTAACACCATAATCACGTGAAATAGCCGCCCCACCATCGTTGCCGTTAATTAAATAATTGGGCATAGTCGGGTGAATCCACCACGCATGATGATCGGGATGCACGTGGTTGTAATCCAATAATTCACGCCACGTTTTGCCCCCATCTTCACTCACACCTACACGACTGTATATGTTGTAAAGACGGTTTTCGTTCAACGGGTCGCAAGCAATTTCAGC
>JAYTMW010000765.1:0-5407 GCA_043728105.1 Saprospiraceae bacterium
GTAGCCAAAGCAATAACTTCCTTCGTAATCTTAATTTTATCCACATCTTTTTCAATTTTTATCAAATAGTCTAAAATGTGATACGTATTCACCCATTCCACTTGCGGCACGGCGGGGCCATTGACACGGCTACCCAATTTTTCTTTCAAAATTTTAGTGAAAACACGGGCGGCATCTTTCAACACATCGGGTTTTTTATGCTTCAAACTCACGGCAATCAAGCGGTAGTAAGGTGGGTAAATAAAATTTTTACGTTCCGCTATTTCTCGTTTGAAAAAACCTAAAAAATCGTGGTTTACGATGTCCGTCAAAATCGGATGTTTCACGTCAAACGCCTGAATAATCACCTTGCCTCTTTTGTGTTTTCGACCCGCCCGACCTGCCACTTGCATCATCAATTGAAAGGCTCTTTCGGTGGCTCTGAAATCGGGAAAACGGAGCAAATTATCGGCACTTAAAACACCCACCAAGCCCACGTTTTCAAAGTCCAAACCCTTCGTCACCATTTGCGTACCGACGAGTATTTCAATGCGCTTTTCTTCAAAGTCGTTGATGATTTTTGAGTGCGCCGTTTTGGTGCGGGATGTGTCCAAATCCATGCGTCCAATCTTCGCATCGGGCAAATGAATTTTGAGTTCGTCTTCAATCCGTTCTGTACCGAAACCCTTGATAATCAATGCGTTATGACCACAAGCGGGACACTCTTTGGGCAGTTTTTGCGTGTAACCGCAGTAGTGACAACTCAACGTATTTTGGAATTTATGGAACGTCAAATTCACGTCGCAGTTCTTACATTCGCTCGCCCAACCGCACGTGGGGCAACTCATTGTGGGCGCATATCCACGGCGATTTTGGAACAAAATGACTTGCTCGCCACGCTCCAAAGCTGCCTTCAATTCGGCAATTAATTTGGAAGTAAAATTGCCTTGCATGGTGCGGTTTTTCATCTCGATTTTGTTGTCCACAATCTCGATTTCGGGCATCTGAATCCCGCCAAAACGGGTTGGCATGGACACCAAACCATACTTGTTTGTGGCGGCATTATAGTAGGTTTCTACTGAGGGGGTCGCCGTTCCCAACAACACTTTTGCACCGTAAAGTGAAGCCAAATAAATGGCGGCATCACGGGCATTGTAGCGAGGATTTGGGTCGTGTTGCTTAAAACTTGGGTCGTGTTCTTCATCAACAATGATGTATTTCAAGTTTTTAAAAGGCAGAAAAAGACTCGACCGCACACCCAAAACAACGGGCTTTCCCGCCAACGTATTTTGCCAAATTTCCACCCGTTCATTGCCATTTAATTTGGAATGATAAACAGATATATTATCGCCAAATACTATTTGTAAACGATTGGTTATCTGAGTAGTAAGCGCAATTTCGGGCAAAAGATACAGCACTTGTTCGCCCGCCGCAATCGCCTTTTGAATCAACTCCACATATATACGTGTCTTGCCCGAACCCGTCACGCCGTGCAGGAGCGTGACGTTTTTTGTTTTAAAACTTTCGCCAATGTCAAAAATAGCTTTGATTTGTTGGTCACTCATTTCTGCCGCATCCGACACCTCGTTATCATAAGCATCTACTCGACTTATTTCACGTTCAAAAATTTCAAAGATGCCTTTTTTCTCTAAAGCCCGCAACACTGAAATATCTACTTTTGCTTTTTCATAAATATCAGAAGCCTTGATAACAGGTTGCTTGCGGCTGATTTGCGCATAAGCCAAAAGCACCGCCGTTTGTTTTTCTGAATTTTTCACCAAATCAAAAGCCGCCGCCAAAGCATACCCTGCGGTATCGGACGCATAAGGTTCTTTTAAACGAATAAAAGAAGCCGTTTTAGGTTTAAATTTTGTTTGAAGTTCCTCTTTTATCTCCAAAACACCCAACATTAACAAGCGATTGACGATGGGATAAACCGTTTTTTGATTCAAAATTTTCTGAATATCCTCAATTTTCAACTCCTTCTGAATGGTCAAAGCCTCGGCAATCAAATACTCTTTATCGTCGAGTTCAGAGAAATCTTGGTCGTGTTCGGTATTAAAAACGACCCGTGTTTCGCTCGATAATTTCATGTTGGTAGGCAGGGCAGCGTTCATCACTTCGCCCAACGTACAAGCGTAGTAAGACGACATCCATTGCCAAAATTTCAGTTGCTCCGCCGTTATAATTCCTTCATTATCAATGACTTGTAAAATTGGCTTGGTCGGATGTTCGGGTTTAACATCCGTCAATTCCATGACAATTGCGGAGTATATATCACGCCCTGGGCCAAATTGTACTTCCACCCGCACCCCAAATTTCACCTTCTCCACCACGTCTTCCGTGATGTGATAGGTGTAAGGTTTAGGCGTAGCCATCGGCAAAATTATTTTGGCATAACCGACTATTTTTTGCTCAAAGATTTCCAAACGTGTTTGATTTTTATTTAAAACAAAATTGTGAGCGTAAATGTAGGAATTTTAAACAAAAAAGTGTAAAATACTGAGGGGGTATCCGTTATAATTTTTACCATCCGAACAATTATTTTTCCCTGTTAGATATTTTTTTTTAAGAAAAACGAAGAGGTAGGGCATCCCGCTTCGATTGAACATATCAAGTTACTACAGATTTACAAATTGATTTTTCAAGTAAAAACCGTGAAAATACTGAGGGGGTGCTTCAAGAAACTTGAAACACCCCCTCAATGATTTTTATATGGGCTCAATTAATTTTGCCCCAAAGATTTTTTGAATCTATCAATTATTTCTTTAACTTTTTCTACGGGTAAATCATTAAAGTAGGCAATTTCTTCAACGGATTTACCTTTTTTGAAAGCATTGATTACAGGAATTTCGATACCTTTTTCAATACCTTTTTCGATACCTTTTTCAATACCTTTTTCTATACCTAAATTAATGCCTTGTGCTTTACCTTCAGCAATTAAATTATCCCAAGTTGACATAGCTTCTTTTTTTAATGATTCAATTAATTTTGGTTCTATGTAATTCACCAAATCTTCACGACGAAGTTCAGACATTTTGATGAAATATACAAGTAAAGCTTCTTTAAATTTTCTTTTTGATTCGTCATCCCAAAAACTATCGGCACCATGAAAGATATATTCGACGCAATTTTTCAAGAAATCTTTGTCTTTATAATGTTTCATCATCATAAAAGCATTGACTAAAACGCCCGCTTCTAAATGAATAAGCATGTCTTTTGAATAATCCTTCAAATCGGTCAAATGATAGTGAAAACAAGGCAAAAAATCCTTAAATTCACTTGGAAGGTTAGGAAAAAGTGATTCAAAAGGCTTGTAATGCCATGCAGCCTCACCATGATAAACAATGATAGGCACAATAGGCGTAAGTGGCAAATTATTAGCAATGCAGTTTTCCCAAATTTCAACCATGTAACGCAAAATCTGGACGTGATGATATTTTTCTGGATAGCTTTTATGTTCAAACAGAAACGCAATATTGATGTCAACGCCATTTTTAAGTTTGCATCGCCAAAGCACATCGGAAAAATAAGCGTTCATTTTGGGTGAAATAAATTCTGTTGGTTCAGGCGTGAGGCTATCTAAATCAAGTTTCGCAACAATCTTCTTTCTGAAAAAGTGTATTAAATAATTGCGGACACTTTCCTTCATGCCGAAGGTTATTTTAAAGAACTTATCGTGGAGTTGGACATCAGAAAGTTGCCCAAGTTGGCGTATGTTTTCGTTCATAATATGTTTTTTTGTTAAAAGTGTGAACTAATTTATTTTATCTAAAGTGTTGAAAAACAACAAGTTATAACTTGACGCAAGTCGAAAACTTGCGCCAAGTTGATTGATATGCCATCACATAACCTTAATCTTAATATTTCGATAAGCAACCGCTTGCCCATGATCTTGCAGCGCAATATGCCCTTTAGATTTCTTTCCAAAATCCCAATCTTTAAACTTGCTTTTTCCAAAACGAGCCTTGTAATCGGGTGAATTCCAAACATAGTCTGCCACCATTTGTCCATTGATAAAATGTTGAATATGTCCTTTGTCACTGATAATTTTGCCTGTATTCCATTGGTCAAAATCTTTGGCAGCGGCTACTGTCGGTGCATAAAGGTCATAAACAGCACCCGCTTTTTGACCCTCTTGAAGTTTATCGGGCCAATTTTTATCATCAATCACTTGATATTCTATACCTGTTTCGTAAGTATTTGCATATTTTTTAGGTTCATCTTGAATCATGTAAATCACGCCACTATTACCACCTTTACTCACTTTCCAATCAAAAATAAGTTCAAAATTTTCAAATTCTTCTTTGGTTATCAAGTCATTGTGTCCTCCCGTGGTAGAAAGTATGCCCGCAGTTATTGACCAATGATTAGAACTATCAGTCTGATAAACTTTCCAACCTTCGGGTGTCAATCCGTTGAAAAGCAATTTGAAACCTGCCGCTTTTTCAGCTTCTGATAAAGTAGGTAGCATGGCTTTAATTTCTTCAACGGTCTTTGCACTTTCAACTGTTTCACCATTTTGTTTAGGTGCTTCGCCGCAAGATGTCAAGGCTAAAAAGAGAGCCAATACGTAGAAAGATAATTTTTTCATTCTGTCTGAAATTTGTTTAGTTAAAAAAAATGAGTTATGTGATTTATGAGCAACAAATTTAAACTACGAATTTGACGAATTTACGAATTTACGAATTTAGATTTTAGTAAAATTCGTGTAATTCGTAAATTCGTAAAATTCGTGGTTTAAAATTACCTTTGTTTTTTATTTTTAGATTAGACAAATCACAATGCAGATATTTTCTTTTTATTTAATCATAATCTTTTCTACCGTGTTTGATTCCGAATCCAATGCTCAAACCCAATCTGTTTTCCTCAAAAACGGTTGGCATATTCGTCCGACGACTCCTCCAAAACCGCCTCGCAAAGAGGATTTGGGGCAAAATATTAACTCCAATGGGTATGACACACAACTGCCAAATTCAGTCGTAAACATGCTGTTTGAACAGAAGGCGATTCCCGACCCATTTTTCAAAGACAATGAAGCCAAATTGCAATGGATTGAAAAGACAGATTGGGTTTGGGAAAACCGTTTTGACGTGTCAGATGATGTGCTGAGATTAGAAAAAAACGAGCTAATACTGAGGGGTGTTGACACATACACCGATATTTATTTGAATGATTCTTTAATCCTAAAAACCGATAATGCGTTCCGTGAATGGCGTGTTGAGGTCAAAAAACTATTAAAATCAAAGGAAAATGTCTTAAAAATTGTCTTTGGGAACACCATTAATATTGATAAGAAAAAAAATGACGCTGCGCCCGTGGACTATCCCGACGTGTATAATACGCACCGCATGTTCACCCGCAAACCGCAATTTCATTATGGTTGGGATTGGGGGCCACGCTTCATTTCTTGTGGTTTAAAGGAGGT